>NZ_JABERD010000047.1 GCF_013044505.1 Streptomyces sp. S3(2020)
GTCCGGCGCCCACGTGAACGTTTTCGGACACGGTCAGCGAGGGGAAGACCGCGAGTTGCTGGAAGGTGCGGGCGATGCCGAGGCGGGTGCGGGCATGGGCGGGGAGGCGGGTGATGTTCCGGGTGCCGAGGAGGATCCTGCCGCCGGTGGGGCGGAGCGTGCCGGCCAGACAGTGGAACAGGGTGCTCTTGCCTGCGCCGTTGGGGCCGATGATCGCGGTGACCGTTCCTGGGGTGATGTCGAGGTCGACTCCGGCGAGGGCGGTGAAACCGCCGTAGCGGGCTTTGAGGTTGCGGGCTTTCAGGACCCGGCCTTCGGCCGGGATTTGTTTCCCACCCGCATCACCCGTGCCACTTTCGTCGGCGGGTGCGGGTGGCCCTTGTGGGGGTACAGCGCCGTCGGCGGCTGCGGCTCTCGTACGGTCGCCCGCTGAATCCTGGATCTGCGCCGGCCGTTCCCCCGGCGTCCGCAGCCGCGTCCGTACCCGCTCCCCGAGCGGTGTCAGGCTCGCGCCCCGGCGCAGGCGCAGTCTGCCCGTCGCCGTGCGCAGTGCCTCGTAGGGGCCGCCCGGGAAGCGGCCGACCAGCAGCGCGAGTACGCCGATCAGGGCCGCCGCCATGCCGCCCCGCGCGCCCGCGTCGAGCCCGACGAGGAGGGCCGCCGCCAGCAGGGCGCCGAGGGTGCTGTCGGCGCCCAGGACCACCACCGCCGCGAACCACAGCAGCCCGCGGACGGGGTCGTAGGCGCCGGGGTCGAAGGCGCGCAGGCCCATGCCGAGCATGCCGCCGCCGAGGGCGGCCAGCGCGGCGCCCGCCACGAAGGCCAGCAGCTTGAGGGACGGGACCCGGACGCCCGCCGCCGACGCACCCGCCTCGTGGTCGCGCATCGCCGCCAGCGCCCTGCCCGTACGGCCCGTGCGGAGCAGGCGCGTGGCCAGCAGGGCCGCCGCGAGCAGCGCCAACTCCAGGACGTAGTACGCCCGGTCGCCGTCGAAGCCCGACGGGCGGCCCAGCGACAGCCCCGACGTGGCGTACGGCTGGGCGAAGACGAAACGGCTCACCCCCACGCCCACCGCGAAGGTCGCCAGGGCCAGCGCCAGGCCCTGGCGGCTGATCGCGGGCCAGCCCGTCAGCAGGCCCAGGGGCGCCACCAGCACGACGGCCACCGCGAGCGCGGCCAGCTCGGGAAGGCGGGGCAGTCCGGGGAAGCGGCCCGCCGCCAGCAGCGCCGTGAACAGGGCGCCCAGTCCGGCGTACGCCGCCTGCCCGAGCGAGATCTGACCGCCGCGGCCCGTGACCACCACCAGCGACAGCAGCACCACGCCCAACGCCGGTACCTGTACCGACGTCTGCAGATCCGAGCCCGCGAAGCCCAGCGGCAGCAGGAAGAGCACCACCGCCACGATCCACGCGCCCGGCGGAGTCGCCACGCGCGCGGTGGCCGTGCGCGGGAGCGCGTCGCGGGTGCCGATCCGGGGCAGCACGAGCGCCGCGACGAGCAGCGCGACCACGAACAGGTTCGCCCCCACCGCCTGGAGCAACGGTTCGCCCCAGCCCGACGGATGCAGCCGCGTCAGCTGGCTCTGCGCCACCCCGATGCCCAGCGCGACCACCACGGCGACCGGCAGACTGCGCATCCGTGCCGCCACCGCGACCGCCACGACCTCCATGACCAGCAGCGGCAGGCCGTACGGGTCCAGTCGGACGAACGGGGCCAGCAGTACGCCCGTCAGGCCCGCCGTGAACGAGCCGAACGCCCAGCCCGCCGCGGCCACCCGGTCCGCGTCGATCCCGCCCAGCACGGCCAGTCGCCGGTCGTCCACCACGGCCCGCAGCTCCCGCCCGAAGCGCGTCCGGCGGATCACCGCGCCGACAGCCACGGACAGGACGAGGACCACGGCCAGTTGGCCCCACGGGTCCGCCGACACCAGCTCCGGCGCGTCGTCCCGCGCCCCCTGCCCCCACAGCAGCGCCGCCCCGCCCACCAGCAGCACGAACACCCCGATGGACGCGACCAGCGTCTGCGCCGGGTCGCCGCCCAGGGCCGACAGGGGCCGGAAGACGAAGCGTTCCAGCACCACGCCGAGCCCCGGCGCCAGCACCAGCAGCGTCAGCGTCGCGCCCGCCCACAGCGGCCAGCCCCACTCGACCACGCACTGGCGCAGCACGAACGCGCACACCATCGCGATCGCCCCGTGCGCGAAGTTCAGGACACCCGTCGCGCGGTACGTCACGATCAGGCCGATCCCGGTGAGCGCGGCGGCGGCGCCGACGGAGAGACCGGCGAGCGTGAGGTCGTAGGTGAGGGACGACATCAGTCGGTTTCTTCGGCGGGCTCGCAGATGGGGCAGGGGCCCAGCTCACCGTTGGCCACCAGCTTGGTGTCCACCGGCACGGCCTCCACCTTGCCGGAGACCAGCGGACAGTCCGCGCGGTGCCACAGCGTGCCGCCCGGCACCATCAGCAGGTCCGGGCTGACCGCGATCGGTGCCGTCGCCCGCCCCGGCTCCTCCGCGGGCTCCGTGGCCACCAGCAGGCCGTACAGCTCCTCCACGCGCAGCGCGGCGATCGTGTTGCGGCCGTGCGCGAGCAGGACCGCGCCGGCGATGATCAGCGCGGCGCCGGGGACCGTGCAGGAGGCGAGGTAGGGCAGCTGACGTTCGGCGTAGCGTTCGCCGGAGACGCCGTACCAGCCGATGACACACAGCACCGCACCCGCGGCGAGCGCGGCCCAGCCGGCCCACAGGACAGGGTGCACGGTCCGCAGTCGGGCTGTCCGCATCTCTGGCTCCCAGCACGTCATGTGTCTGTCCATGTCAGCCAATGGCTTGCACTATGCCTTCTGGAAGCTGACCCTGAAAGCACCGGGCGCACATGGCCCGGACCGACACCCGGTGGTGAGCCAGATGGTTCTCGGGAGCGACCGCAAGTGGGGGAACGGCAGCCGAGGGCTGGTGGCGGTGGTGTTCGTCCTCGCCGCGGCCCTCACGGCGTGCAGCGACGACAGCGGCGGGAACGAGACGCCATCCATGACCCCGACCCCGGAGACGACGACCAGCGCACCTCAGACGAGCGCGCCGGCCAGTGGGCCCGCCGACCAGGCGGCGGCCGAGAAGGAGGTCAAGGAGAACTGGGAGAAGTTCTTCGACCCGAAGACCTCCACGAAGGAGAAGCAGGCCGTCCTGGAGAACGGCGAGGAGATGGGCCCGGTCATGGCGGCCTTCAGCGGCGACGAGCGCGGCGGACAGGTCGAGGCGCAGGTCACCAAGGTCGAGTTCACCTCACCGACCAAGGCGACCGTGACGTACACCCTGCTCATGAACGGCGCCACCGCCCTGCCGGACACCTCCGGGACGGCGGTCGAGGACGACGGCGCCTGGAAGGTGTCCGTCAGCACGCTGTGCGCTCTGGTCCAGCTGAGCGGCAATGCGTCGGCGTCGGCCCTTCCGGGCTGCTGAGGCCGCGGCCGCGGTGCTGCTGCTCGCCCTGAGCGCGGCCTGCGGCAGCCGGCTCCCGGAGAGCGACTTCGAAGGGAACGGCGAGGGGGCCGCGGCCACGCCGAGCGGCAGCGTTCCGATCCGCGTCGGCATCATCACCAGCGCCACCAGCCCGGTCGGCGGCGACACCTTCGTCGGCCCCCGTGACGGCGCGAAGGCCTGGTTCGACCGGCTCAACGCGCGCGGAGGCATCGACGGGCGCCGCGTCGAGGTCCGGGAGTGCGACGACGGCGGCAGCGGCGTCGGCAACAACACCTGTGTGCACCAGCTGATCGAGGAGGACGAGGTGGTGGCCCTGGTCGCCACCACCGCCCTCGACTACGCGGGCGCCTCCCGGGTCTCCCGCGCGCGCGTGCCCGACATCGGCGGCCAGCCCATCGGGGCCGCCTACGACACGTATCCGCACCTGTACGGCATCTACGGCAGCCTCGCGCCCCGCGACGGCACCAAGGGGTGGAACGGAGAGCAGTACGGCGGTACCGAGGTCTACCGCTACTTCAAGCGGGAGCACGGGGCGCGCACGGCCGCCGTCGTCTCGTACAACCAGGCGGCCTCGGCCGCCTACGCCCGGCTCGTCGAGCGGGGTCTGGAGGCCGAGGGATACGAGGTGGTGAGCGAGCAGGTCGACTTCGCGCTGCCCAACTTCCGTGCCGTCGCGGCCGATCTGAAGGAGCAGGGCGCCGACCTCGTCTTCGACGCCATCGACTCCCATGGCAACGCGCGGCTGTGCGAGGCGATGGACGACGTCGGCGTGCGGGTCACCGCCAAGGTCACCAACGTGCAGAACTGGAGCTCCACCGTCCCCGACGACTACAAGGACTCCCCGCGCTGCCGCAACGCCCTGTGGGCCACCGGTTCCAGCCGCGACTACGAGGACACGGACCACGAGGCCGTACGGGAGTTCCGGGACGCCACGAAGGGGCTGAAGACGCACTCCCAGTGGCAGTTGGAAGGGTGGGCGGCCGCGAAGTGGTTCACTGCGGCCGCGGAGTCCTGCGGGGACGACGTCACGCGCGCGTGCGTGGACGCGTACATGAACCGCAGCGAGGACTACACCGCCGACGGGCTGCTGGTTCCGGTCCGGTTCGAGCGGTTGGCCGAGCCGCCGGCGACCCGCAGGACGTGTCTGTCGGTGGCCCGGTGGCAGGACGGCAAGGGGTGGGTGTCGCAGGGGGACATGGACGACACCTGCTTCGACGTGCCGCAACTGCCCTACTGACCCGGGGGAGGGCGTTGGTCTGCTCGGCTTGCGGACCGTGACTGTCCGCAAGGCCTGCCAGACTCGGGTGCATGTTGGAGACCTCGGCACGACTCCTGCGCCTGCTCTCGCTCCTCCAGGCCCACCGCGACTGGTCCGGCGCCGACCTCGCCGAACGTCTCGGCGTCACCCCGCGCACCGTGCGCCGGGACGTCGACCGGCTGCGCGAGCTGGGCTACCCGGTCAACGCCAGCCCCGGCACCGGCGGCGGCTACCAGCTGGGCGCGGGCGCCGAGCTGCCGCCGCTGCTCCTGGACGACGACGAGGCGGTCGCGGTCGCCGTGGGGCTGCGCACGGCCGCCGGGCAGGGCATCGAGGGCATCGGCGAGACCTCGGTGCGGGCCCTCGCCAAGCTGGAGCAGGTCCTGCCGAGCCGGCTGCGCCGCCGCGTGGGCGCCCTGAACGCCTTCACCGTGCCGATGCTGCGCGGCCCGCAACCGAACGCCGTCGACCCGGCCGTGCTGACCGAACTCGCCCACCTCTGTCGGGACGCCGAACGCCTGCGCTTCGAGTACAGCGACCACACGGGCACCCCCAGCCGCCGTACCGTCGAGCCGCACCGCCTGGTGTGCACCGAGCGGCGCTGGTACCTGGTCGCCTGGGACCTCGACCGCGACGACTGGCGGACCTTCCGCGTCGACCGCATCACCCCCAGGCCGCCGCACGGCCCCCGCTTCACCCCGCGCACACCCCCGGCCGAGGACCTGGCCGAGTTCGTCTCCCGGGGCGTCTCCACGCGCGCGTACGCGGCGCACGCCGTCGTGCGGCTCCTGGTGCCCCTGGAGGAGGCCATCGGCCGCGTCTCGCCCTCCGCCGGGCAGCTGGAGGCCGACGGGCCGGAGGCCTGCATCCTGCGCACCGGGGCCGCGAGCCTCGACGTGATGGTGATCCACGTGATGTTGATGGGCTTCGAGTTCGAGGTGCTGGAGCCCGCCGAGCTGACCGAGGCGATCAGGACGGCCCGTGACCGGCTCGCCCGCTCTCTGGCTCGGGCCGAGGGGCCAGGGCCGCGTACTCGGGATGGTGCAGATCGAACGCCGGGGACTCGGAGCGGATCCGTGGCAGCGTCGTGAAGTTGTGCCGCGGGGGCGGGCAGGAGGTCGCCCACTCCAGGGAACGGCCGTAGCCCCAGGGGTCGTCGACCTCGACCTTCTCGCCGTACTTGGCGGTCTTCCAGACGTTGTAGAGGAACGGCAGCGTCGAGATGCCGAGCACGAACGCGCCGATCGTCGAGATCGTGTTGAGCGCGGTGAACCCGTCGGCGGCGAGATAGTCGGCGTACCGGCGCGGCATGCCCTCCGCGCCCAGCCAGTGCTGCACCAGGAACGTGGTGTGGAAGCCGATGAACAGCGTCCAGAACTGGATCTTTCCGAGCCGTTCGTCGAGCATCTTCCCGGTGAACTTGGGCCACCAGAAGTAGAAGCCGCCGAAGATCGCGAACACGACCGTGCCGAAGACGACGTAGTGGAAGTGGGCGACGACGAAGTACGAGTCGGAGACATGGAAGTCCAGCGGTGGTGACGCCAGGATCACCCCGGTCAGACCGCCGAACAGGAACGTCACCAGGAAGCCCGTGGCCCACAGCATCGGGGTCTCGAAGGACAGCGAGCCCTTGAGCATGGTCCCGGTCCAGTTGAAGAACTTCACGCCCGTCGGCACCGCGATCAGGAAGCTCATGAAGGAGAAGAACGGCAGCAGCACCGCCCCCGTCACGAACATGTGGTGCGCCCACACGACCACGGACAGCCCGGTGATCGCCATCGTCGCCCCGACCAGCGTCAGATAGCCGAAGAGCGGCTTGCGGCTGAAGACCGGGAGGATCTCCGTGATGATGCCGAAGAACGGCAACGCGATGATGTACACCTCGGGATGGCCGAAGAACCAGAACAGGTGCTGCCACAGCAGTGCCCCGCCGTTGGCCGAGGCGAACACCTGGGAGCCGAACCGGCGGTCCGCCTCCAGACAGAGCAGCGCGGCCGCGAGGACCGGGAACGCCATCAGGATCAGGATCGACGTGAACAGCGTGTTCCAGGTGAAGATCGGCATCCGGAACATCGTCATGCCGGGGGCGCGCATCCCGATGATGGTGGTGATGAAGTTGACCGCGCCGAGGATCGTGCCGAAGCCGGCCAGCGCGAGCCCCATGATCCACAGGTCGGCGCCGATGCCGGGCGAGCGCTCCATGCTGTTGAGCGGCGCGTAGGCGAACCAGCCGAAGGCCGCGGGCCCGGACGGCACCAGCAGTGAACCCATCACGATCAGACCGCCGAACAGGAACAGCCAGTACGACAGCATGTTCAGCCGCGGGAAGGCCACGTCGGGCGCGCCGATCTGCAACGGCATCAGCTCGTTGGCGAAGCCCGCGAAGCTCGGGGTCGCGAACAGCAGCAGCATGATCGTGCCGTGCATCGTGAACATCTGGTTGAACTGCTGGTTGTCGATGATCTGGAGCCCGGGCCGGGCGAGTTCGGCGCGCATCAGCAGCGCCATGAGACCGCCGGCCAGGAAGAACACGAACGACGTGATCAGGTAGAGATGGCCGATCTTCTTGTGGTCGGTGGTGGTCAGCCAGTCGACGATCACCCGGCCGTGGCTCCTGCTCCGCACGGGTCGCACCGTCGTCTGCGCGGTCTCGGTCCCCATCGCCAGCTCGCCCCTTCGCTCGTCACGTCCCGGGTCCGCCGTCATGATGCTCGCGTCGTCGTGTACGGCGACAGGGGGCGTACGGGGATTCTGTGTCGGATCCGTGTTTTTCCTACGCGGCGTCAGCTCCCGCGGCCCCGCACCGAATCGGAATGGAAAGGCTCCGGAAGCGCGTCTTCCGGCACTTTCCGTCCGGTTATTCGAGGGGTCTCTCCGGCACGCGGGAATTGCGTTCGATTGCGTGCGGAAGGCCTGCGGAACCGCCCGTACGTGTGACAGGGATTGAGAGAAACGGCTGTCGGCATCCTGTGACAGAAGCGTGACCGGAGAGGGATCAGTGACCCACAGTGTCCTGATTCCTGGCCCCATCCCGCGGACAGGGCCTAGCGTGGCCGTATGGCACCGATACCGACACCACCCGCCGAACCCCACGACAGCCCCGACGCGTACGTCGGTCTGGAGTCCGCCAGGGCTGAGCGGCTCGCCCGCGAGAAGGGCTGGTCGAGCGTGCGCTCGCTGCCACCGGGGGCGATCATCACCATGGAGTACCGCGTGGGACGGCTGAACTTCGAGGTGAGGGACGGCCGCGTGGCCCGCGCCTGGAAGGGCTGACCCACGTCCCGGAGGACGACGACGGCCCCGGCTCCTGTGAGGGAACCGGGGCCGTCGTGGCGGGGTGGGTGTGTGCGTACCGTCCCCGCTGTCCGCCGGCTAGCCGCCTGTCAGGGGGCGGGCGGCCGAGGTCGTGCCGCGTGCGACGCGGTCCGGCTGGGGCGGCCGGCGAGGGCCGACCGGGGTGATCGGGGTGCGCTCCGAGCGGACCGAGTGCGGGCCCGGTGCCAGATGGACGGGCGTCCGGGCCGAACGGGCCGCGGGCTCGCTCTGGGTGGCCGGGGTGCGCGGCTTGAGCGGCATCGGGACCTCGACCGGCCTGACGGCGGCGGGTGCGCTGCGGCGGGCCCGCCAGCGGTCGCGCAGGTCGAAGACGGCGGTCTCGGTACGGGCGATCAGCGGCTCGCACCACGGCAGCGCCAGCAGGACCAGCAGCCCCGCGACCCAGCCCAGGATGACGTCGCTCAGCCAGTGCGTACCGAGGTAGACGGTGGCGAGGCCGACGCCGAGCGAGGTCACCGCGGAGACGGCGGACAGCCATCTGCGGGCTCTCGGGGTGGAGGCCAGATAGGCCAGGATGCCCCAGGTCACCACGGCGTTCGCGGTGTGGCCGCTGGGAAATATATCGCCGCCCAGACCCATCTCGTTGGCGCCGATGGTGGTCGCGTAGTGCGGGCCGAGCCGGCCCATGCCGAGCTTGGCGGCGCCCACGGTGATGTTCAGCAGGAGCAGCACGGCGCCCAGGGTGAGCAGCGGGCGCAGGGTGTGCTGCCGCCAGGAGCGCCAGCCCAGCCAGGCCGCGACCATCACCGCGGTCGGGCCGCGCTGGCCGAGCACCACGTAGTAGTCCACGAACCAGTGGATCTCCGCCCACTGCTGGTACGGCCGGAAGAACATGACCTGCCAGTCCAGGCGGACCAGCCACGATGTGTCGACCACGAGCCACACGATCGCCAGGTAGAAGGCGAGGCCTCCGGCGATCAGCGCGACCCGGTGCCGGGACATCCTGGGCACGTCGATGTGAGCCGGTCGTTCCGGCTCACGGTCCAGCCTGGCGAACACCCGGTCCAGACGGGTGAGGTTTCGTTCGGTACGCACCCAATCGACGTTACAGCGAGTGAGGTCCGATGCCCGTCGAATCCACGGCTTTGTGATGACGATGTGATGTGGGATTCCTCTCAGGGAGAGGTTTATTTCCGAGGAATCCACTATCTGACCCGGTCGCCCCCTTCAATTCCTTTGATCATTCCGGGTTCCGGTTTATTGCCGCTTATGAATTCGTTCACCGAATCATGGGGTGGAATTCTCCCGGTGCTCATCGGACCCCGCGAGTCGATCATGGCGGACCCGAGCCGTTCAGCCAGAACGCCCCGTACACGGCCGACGCCAGGGCAATACCGCCCACCACCAGCGCGGACCTCGACGTCCGCAGCCGCGAGAGGGCCAGGGCGAGGGGGAACAGAAGGGGGAAGGCGGGCAGCAGCAGGCGCGGTTTCGAGCCGAAGTAGCTCGACGCGCACAGGGCGAGCGCGGTGACGACACCCGCGTACACCAGAAGCGGCAGCGGCTGACGCTGCCGTACGCCGACGACGTACAGCCACACCACGAGCCCGACCCCGACGATCAGCCCCACCCCGGCGAGCGCCGACGGGAACGACGTGAACTTCTCGCCGACGAACCGTGCGAAGGCGTAGCCCCCGTCGAACCCGTTGCGCCAGCCCGCCTGGACGTCGAGATAGCCGAGGGGGCCCTTGCCGGTGTGCTGCCCGACCCAGAGGACGTAGGCGGCGGCGCCGAGGGGGGCGAGGAGCATGCCCAGGGCGCGGAAGAGGGGGCGTGCGCCGGCCGTTCCCGGGGCGCGCCGGTCCGAGTCCTCCGTCACCGGTTCCGGGGCGCGTTCCCCGGCGGCCGCGCTGCCGTGCCGTGCCGCGCTTCGGCGCCGCCCGGACGAGGGACCGCCGGTGGCGGCCCGGTCCCGCCTGAACGCGACGATCCCCGCCACCCACACCGCCGCGACCACCGCGAGTCCCACCGGCCGCGTCAGGCCCGCCAGGGACGCCAGGGCGCCCGCCGTCACCCAGCGGCCCGTCAATACCGCGTACAGCGACCACGCGGCGAGCGCGGTGAACAGCGACTCGCTGTACGCCATCGACTGGACGATCCCGACCGGGAGGATCGCCCAGACCAGCACCGCGCAGACCCCGGCCCTACGGCCGTACACATGGTCCGCCACCGCGAAGACGCCCCAGGCCGCCGCGAGCGAGGCGAGCAGGCTGACGACGAAGCCGGCGTCGGCGGCGGACAGGGGGGTCACCGCCGCGATGCCCCGCTCCAGCCACGGCAGCAGCGGGAAGAAGGCCAGGTTCGAGTGGACGTCCCCGTTGGGCAGCCGCACCTCGTAGCCGTACCCCAGCTCGGCGACCCTCGTGTACCACAGGGAGTCCCAGCGGGCCGTCAGCAGCGTGTACGCGCTCTTGTCGCGCGCGGCGCTCCACAGGATCAGGGCGAGCAGGCCCAGGGCGCGGACGGCCGCGTACCCGAGGAGGGCCGGGGCCGCACGGCGCAACGCGCTTTCGGGTGGCGCCGGGCGCGTCTCAAGATCGGTCACGGGTCCGATTATCGACCGCCCGCCGAACCGCACCGTCCATCGGGGCGTGCAGGGAGGGGAGGGGGAGTGGCGTACGCCACACGTGTTCTCCGCGGAGTGTGAGAGGTCCACCACTTGGCCGACGCGTGAACTCGCGTACGCTGACGTGTCACTCGCCTTCGTTGCGCGGGCCGGAGACCACCGCTCCTCTCCGGCCGAGATCACGGGGAGTCCCCACCCCGTGTGCCCGCCGACCGCGAGGGAACATCTGGGAGGTACGTACATGTCCGGGACGACCACGGCCGCCGCTGCGCTGCGCCGTCGGGCGGCCGGGGCCGGTGCCAACCGCTGGGTCGTCCTCGTCGTCCTCTGTGTGAGCCTGCTGCTGGTCGCGGTCGACGCGACCGTGCTGCACGTGGCGGTCCCCGCCGTCACCGAGGATCTCAAGCCCGGCGCGATAGAACTGCTCTGGATCGTCGATGTCTACCCCCTCGTCTGCGCCTCGCTGCTGATCCTGTTCGGCACGCTCGGTGACCGCGTCGGCCGCAGACGGGTCCTTCTCCTCGGCTACGCCCTGTTCGGCGTCGCCTCCGGCATGGCCGCCCTCGCGGACAACGCCCAGGTGCTGATCGTGGCGCGGGCCCTGCTCGGCGTCGGCGGCGCGATGATCATGCCCGCCACGCTCTCGATCCTCCGCCAGGTCTTCCCCGACCGGCGCGAGCGCGCGCTCGCCATCGGCATCTGGAGCGCGGTGGCCGCCGTGGGCGCCGCGGTCGGGCCGCTGCTCGGCGGCTTCCTCCTCGAACACTTCTGGTGGGGCTCGGTCTTCCTCGTCAACATCCCGCTGATGCTGGTCAGCCTGCCGGTGGGCCGTCTGCTGCTGCCCGAGTCGAAGGGCACCGTCGACGGCCCCTGGGACGTGATCGGCGCGCTGATGGCCGCGGCCGGACTCTTCGGCCTGGTCCTCGGCGTGAAGCGGCTCGGCAGCGGGGAACTCGACGGGATCACGGCGCTGCCGCTGGTCGTGGGCGCCGTACTGCTGGTCCTCTTCGTACGACGGCAGCGGCGCCGCACCCATCCGCTCGTCGACCTGGGGATGTTCTCCCGCCCGGCCTTCAGCACCTCCGTCGGCTGCATCGTGCTGGCCATGCTCGCGCTGGTGGGCCTGGAGCTGATCGCGGCGCAGTATCTCCAGCTGGTGCTGGGGCTCTCCCCGCTGGAGACCGGGCTGCGGCTGCTGCCACTCACCATCGCGGCGATGGCCTCCGGGCTGGCCGGCGCCCGGATGCTGCGGCGCTTCGGACCGCGCCGGATGGTCTGCTTCGGCTTCGTCCTGACGGCCCTCGCCGTGGTGACCCTCATGGCGATGGGCGGCGAGGACAATGCGCCGCTGCTGCTCTTCGGCTTCGTCCTGCTGGGCTTCGGCCTGGAGACCACGCTCTTCGGCGCGTACGAGTCGATGCTGAGCGAGGCACCGCCGGAGCAGGCGGGTGGGGCCGCGGCGATCGGCGAGACCTCGTACCAACTGGGCGCGGGCATCGGTATCGCCCTGCTCGGCAGTGTGATGAACGCGGCGTACGCGCCCGGCCTGTCGTCGGTGCGGGGCGTTCCGGCGGCCGACTCGGCCGCGGCGGGGCATTCGCTGGGCGAGGCCTACGAGATCGCCGGGCGGCTCGGCGGCTCGGCAGGGGAGACCCTGCGCCGCACCGCGCGGGACTGCTTCGTGCACGGGCTGCATGTGACGCTGCTGGTCAGCGCGGGTCTGCTGCTGCTCGGCGCGGTGATGGCGCTGCGGCTGCCGCGGACCATGCAGTGCGAGCCGATGGCGGTCGAGGTGCCCGCGCCCCGGGAGGTCGCGGAGGCCCGCGTCTCGGCCTGAGGTACTGGACGTGCGCGACACTGCACCCGTAACGTCGGCCCGAGAGTCGTAACTAGCGCTGCTAGTTTTCAGTCGCGTTCTGAGTCGTCGGAGGGTGCCCCATGTCCGCGTCCGCGAAGCTGCCCCCGTTCGATCCGGCCGACCCGCTCGGCCTCGACGACCTGCTAGACCCGGAGGACCTCGCCATCCGGGACACCGTGCGGTCGTGGGCGGCGGACCGGGTGCTGCCGTACGTCGCCGAGTGGTACGAGAGCGGCGAACTGCCCGGCATCCGTGAACTCGCCCGCGAGCTCGGCGGGATCGGGGCGCTCGGGATGTCGCTCGACGGGTACGGGTGCGCCGGGGCCAGCGCCGTGCAGTACGGGCTCGCCTGCCTGGAGTTGGAGGCCGCCGACTCCGGGATCCGCTCGCTCGTCTCCGTGCAGGGCTCCCTCGCCATGTACGCCGTCCACCGGTTCGGCTCCGAGGAGCAGAAGCGGACCTGGCTGCCGCGGATGGCCGCCGGTGAGGTCATCGGATGCTTCGGACTGACCGAGCCCGACCACGGGTCCGACCCCGCGGCGATGCGGACGTACGCCAAGAGGGACGGCACGGACTGGGTCCTGAACGGGCGCAAGATGTGGATCACCAACGGGTCCGTCGCCGGGGTCGCCGTCGTGTGGGCGCAGACCGAGGAGGGGATCCGCGGGTTCGTCGTACCGACCGACGCGGCCGGCTTCTCGGCACCGGAGATCAAGCACAAGTGGTCGCTGCGCGCCTCGGTCACCAGCGAACTCGTCCTCGACGACGTGCGGTTGCCCGCGGACGCGGTGCTGCCGGAGGTCGTCGGGCTCAAGGGCCCGCTCAGCTGTCTGTCGCACGCTCGCTACGGCATCGTCTGGGGGGCGATGGGGGCGGCGCGGTCCTGTTTCGAGACGGCCGTCGACTACGCGAAGTCGCGGGAGCAGTTCGGGCGGCCCATCGGCGGCTTCCAGCTCACCCAGGCCAAGCTCGCCGACATGGCGGTCGAGCTGCACAAGGGGATTCTGCTCGCCCACCATCTGGGGCGGCGCATGGACGCCGGGCGCCTGCGTCCCGAGCAGGTCAGCTTCGGCAAGCTGAACAACGTGCGGGAGGCGATCGAGATCTGTCGTACGTCGCGCACCATCCTCGGTGCCAACGGGATCTCGCTCGAATACCCCGTCATGCGGCACGCGACGAATCTGGAGTCGGTGCTGACGTACGAGGGGACCGTCGAGATGCACCAACTGGTACTGGGCAAGGCGCTCACCGGGCTGGATGCCTTCCGGTGAAAACCCTGCGCGGGGGCAGGGCCGGTGAGCGGCCCTGCCTCAGCTCTGGTTGAAGAAGCCGTCCGTGCGGTGCTGCGCCGGGTCGCCGTTCACGATCTCCGTGTTGGCGGGGGTCAGCAGGAACACGCGTGTGGACACGCGCTCGATGGAACCGCGCAGCCCGAAGATCAGTCCGGCCGCGAAGTCGACGACCCGCTTGGCGTCGCCGGCCTCCATCGCGGTGAGGTTCATGATGACGGGCACCCCGTCCCGGAAGAGCTCGCCGATGGCGCGCGCGTCCCGGAAGCTGTCCGGAGTGACCGTGCCGATGCGACGGCCCTTCTCCTCGGCGACGTCCGAGGCCACCTTGACCCGCGGGTCGGTGACCCAGGCATCCCCGGGCTCGGTTCCTTCGGAGTAGCCGTCGTCGTCGTAGTAACGCTCGTCATCGTTGTCGTCAACGAGGCCCAGCCAGGCACTCGCCTTGCGCACCGATCCCATGGACGCCTCCTCTCACAGCGGTCTTTCTCGCTTTACGTATCCCTATCGTCATCCATGATGCGGATGACGCGCCATGTGGATAGACGCCGCGCGGGGGGTTTGTGACGGTACTGGTGCACAGCGCATTCGTCGAGAGCCCGGGATTCACAAGGCCCGTTCCCCATACGGCTGCTGACTGTGAGTGAAATATGATTCTTCGCGGCGTATGGGTGACGGGCGGGGCGTACGGGTGAACGACGGGGTGGATACGATGCCGCCGCTCAACGTCGCACTGACCACGGGGGATCGTCGTGTTCGGAATCGTCAGGCCCTGCCGCCATCGGCTCGGTGAAAGTCTCAAGACCCAGTGGATGGCGCATTTGTGCGGGCTGTGTCTCGCACTGCGCAAGGACCACGGGCAGTTCGCGCGCATCGTCACCAACTACGACGGCTTGCTGATATCCGTTCTGACGGATGCTCAGGCCACCCAGAGCAGGGGCTCTTCACGGCGTACGGCGGGCCCCTGCCTGTTGCGCGGAATGCGCACCGCGTCCGTGGCCGACGGCGAGGGCGCACGGCTCTCGGCCGCCGTCTCGCTGGTGCTCGCGTCCGCGAAGGTCCGTGACCATGTCGCCGACGGCGACGGGCTGCTGGCCCGCCGGCCGATGGCGCTCGCCGCCCGCCGGGTCGCGTCGAGCTGGGGTGCGGCGGGGGCCCGTAGCGGGTCCGCGGTCGGGTTCGACACCGCGGTGCTCGTCGACGCGGTGGACCGGCAGCTCGGCATCGAGACGCTGGCCGGGCTCGGGACGCCGATCCTGACCGTCACCGAACCGACCGAGACGGCCACCGCGGCCGCCTTCGCGCACACCGCGGTCCTCGCCGGGCGGCCGGGCAACGCCGGGCCGCTCGCCGAGGCGGGGCGGCTCTTCGGGCGGCTCGCGCATCTGCTGGACGCCGTGGAGGACCGGGAGGCCGACGCCGCGTCGGGGGCGTGGAATCCGCTGACGGCCACCGGGACGTCCCTGGCGGAGGCGCGGCGGCTCGCGGACGATGCCGTGCACGGGATACGGCTCGCGCTGCGGGAAGCCGAATTCGGTGATCGGAAGCTGGCGCATGTGCTGCTGGTGCACGAGCTGCGGACGTCCGTGGACCGGGTCTTCGGCACGTCGTCCTGCGGGCACGCGGGCGAGCCGGCCGAGCTGTCGCACCCTTACGCGCCTCCCGGGCCGGGTGGTCCGGGGATCCCGCCGCCCCCGGAACCGCCTCGCCGGGACCGGCGGGGGCTGCTCGCGGGGTGTGCCGTGTGGCTGGGGCTGGCCTGCACGTGCCAGATGTGCTGCGGGGAGTTCGAGGACCCGTGGACGCGGCAGCGCCGGGAGGGGTTGTGCAGCCAGTGCGACTGCGGCGATTGCTGTGACTGCTGCGAGTGCGGCGACTGCTGTGGGAACTGCTGTGACGGGTGCGATTGCGGGTGCGACTGCGGTTGCTGATTCGCCGTAGGGGCCCCTTCGGGGGGCTGGCCGTCAGTGATTCAGGACAAAGGGGGCGATAAGGAAACGCGAGATGAGGGGAGGCGCGTGTGAAGGCGAAGGAGGAGAAGACGAAAGGGCACCCGGGAATCAGGGCGCGCAGGGGGTCAGCTCAACAGGAACAGGACCACACTCGACCGAGGTCGATGTGGGAGCGCTTGACCAGCCACTGCTGCGAATACATGGGGTAAGTGGAACAGGCATCCGGTTGTGCGTCAACTGACTTGAGACGTACAGCTCACAGTATGGACAGCCTTGACAGTGAGGGGAAACGCCCCCGTAGTCTCAAGGGGCGGCCCTGCTGAGGGGCTCGGCCGCGATCCGCGCCGCGCGGCGCGCTGGTGTGAAGGCATTCGTCCGAGTTCGAACGACTTGCTGCCACGGAGCCTTCACATGTCCTCCGACACCCTCGTCCCACAACGCCGTACCCGGCACTCCCTGGTGATCGTCGGTGCCGGGCCGCGGGGGTCCGGTCTCATCGAGCGGATCGCGGCCAACGCACCTGAGCTGTACGACGGCTCCGGCCTCGACATCCATCTCGTCGACCCGCACACACCGGGTGCCGGGCGCATCTGGCGGGCGGCGCAGTCGCCGCTGCTGTGGATGAACTCGCACGCCGAGGACGTCACGATGTTCACCGACGAGACGGTGGACATGGCCGGACCGGTGCGTTCGGGACCCACACTGCACGAGTGGGCCGGCATCGACGGCACCACCTTCGCGGACCGGCAGCTCCAGGGCGGCTATCTGCGCTGGGTGCACGAGCAGGCGGTGGCCGCACTGCCTCCGTCGGTGCGGGTGCACCACCATCCGCGGCGCGCCCTGCGGGTCAGCGGACCGTGCGAGGGACGTCAGCAGGTGTGGCTGGAGGGCCGCCCGCGCCCGCTCCTCGCCGACCTCGTGGTCCTGGCGCTCGGCCATCTCGACGCCGAACTCGACGACGAGCAGCAGTCGTTGGCGGCCTACGCGGCGGAGCACGGCCTCGTCCACCTCCCGCCCGACTTCACCGCCGACAGCGACCTGTCCGCACTCACGCCCGGCTCCCACGTCCTCGTCCGCGGCTTCGGGCTCGCCTTCGTCGACCTGATGGTGCTGCTCACGGAGGGGAGAGGCGGGCGCTACGAGGGCGACACCTACGTGCCGTCCGGACGGGAGCCGGTGCTGTACGTCGGATCGCGGCGCGGAGTGCCGTACCACTCGAAGATCGGCTACGACTGGACCGGTGAACGGCCGCCGCTGCCCCGGTTCTTCGGACCCGCCGAGGTCGACGAACTGCTCGCTCGGCCGGCGGGGTTCGACTTCGGGCGGGACGTGTGGCCGCTGGTGGAGAAGGAGCTGGGGTTCGCGCACTACCACCGGCTGTTCACGGCGCACGGGGAGCGGACCACGATGTCCTGGGCCGACTTCGAGGAGAAGTACGCGGTCGGCAGCCGCACGGACATCCAGGCACTGGTGGAGGCCGCCGTGCCCGATCCCGCCGACCGATCGGACCTGGACGCGCTGGACCGGCCGCTGGAGGGCGTGCGGTACGGGTCGTTCGAGGAGCTCCAGGAGGGGCTGCGGGGATATGTCGAGCAGGATCTGGACAGACGGCACGACCCTTCGTACAGCCAGGACCTGTCGGTCTTCCTCGGACTGCTCTCCGTCTACGGCCAGTTGATCCGGCTCGGAGGCACCGGGCCCTGGTGGCACGGCTTCTTCAGCTATCTGGCCTCGGGGCCGCCCGGACCCCGGCTGCGGCAGTTGCAGGCTCTCTCGCGGGCCGGTGTCGTCAGGTTTCTCGGCGCGGACGTCTCGGTGGCCGCGCGGGACGGTGTCTTCCGGGCCACGAGCGCGAGTCTGCCCGGATTCTCCGTCGAGACGCGCGCGCTGGTCGAGGCACGGCTGCCCGAACCCACGGTCGGGCGGGCCCGCGACGCCCTGCTGCGCGAGCTCCAGGAGGACGGGGCCGCCGAGACCCCGGACGGACTGCTCCGGGTGGACCCCGGCGACGGGCGGATCCTGGACCGGGCCGGCCGTCCGCATCCCCGGCGCTTCGCGCTCGGCCCCTTCACCGACGGCCGTACCCCCGGCGCCTTCACCCGGCCCCGCACCGGCGGCCCGGCGTTCCGGCAGAACGACGCGACGGCCCGGGCGGCACTGGAGTTCCTCGCCTCCCATGCCGGGCGCGCGGTCGCCTGAGACACCGCCGGCCACTCAAGACACCTTCTACTCCAAGGACTTCCCGCGATGAGCGTCATGGTGACCGTCGAACAGGGCCCGCCGACCGGCCCGCCGGACAACCCGCGGCCCGACCGCACGCGGGCGTTTCTCCCGAAGGCGCTGTGATGCTGCATCTCTCCGCCGCCGTCGACCAGCGGTCGGCCCATGACGCCGGCTCCTACGTCGAACTGGCGCGGCTCGCCGAACACGGTGTCCTCGACTTCGTGACGCTGGACGACACCTTCGCCCGCCCCGGGCTCGACGCGCTCGCCGTCCTGTCCCGGGTGGCCCCGGCCACCAGCCGGATCGGTCTCGTCCCGACCGTCACGACCACCCACACCGAGCCCTTCCACGTCCAGGCGGCCGTCGCGACCCTCGACTGGGTCAGCCGGGGCCGGGCCGGCTGGCGGCTCGACGTGTCGACCACCGAGGGCGAGGCCCGCCTCTTCGGCCGCCGGCACGCCGCCCCCGCCGACGCGCTGTGGCAGGAGGCCGGCGAAGTGGCCGACGTGGCGGCGAGGTTGTGGGACAGCTGGGAGGACGACGCCGAGATACGGGACGAGCCGACCGGCCGTTTCATCGACCGGGACAAGCTGCACCACGTCGACTTCGAGGGCACGGAGTTCTCGGTGCGGGGCCCCTCGATCGTGCCGCGCCCTCCGCAGGGCCGTCCGGTCCGGGTGGTCGACGCCTCCGAGGGCCAGGCCCGGGACATCGCCGCGCGGTACGCGGACGTGGCCCTCGTACGGTCCGTGAGCGCCGCGCACGCCCGGGCCGTACGGGACCAACTGCGCGCCACCGCCGTGCGGTTCGGCCGCGGCCCCGGCGAACCGCGGGTCCTCGCGAGTCTCGTCGTCGACCTCGGCGACGGGGAGCACGCGGCCGAGCCGGGCCACGGCGGGGGCGGCCCCCGGCAGACCGCGCAGGGCCCGCTGTACCGCGGCGGTCCCGTCGACCTCGCGGACCTGATCACCTCCTGGCGCGGGGAGGGCGCCGTCGACGGCTTCCACCTCACGCCCGCCGAACCACGCCGTGACCTGGAGCGGCTCGTCAACGGCACGGTGGCGCTGCTCCAGCACCGCGGTCTGTTCCGCACCTTCTACCCGGGCAGCACGCTCCGGGACCACCTGGGTCTGGCCAAGCCCGCCAACCAGTACGCCGTGACAGGGGGAGCGTCATGACCACAGGCCGCAAACAGATCCATCTCGCGGCGCACTTCCCGGGCGTCAACAACGCCACCGTCTGGGCCGATCCGCGCTCGCGGTCCCAGATCGAGTTCTCCTCCTTCGAGCACCTGGCCCGCACGGCCGAACGCGGTCTCTTCGACTTCTTCTTCCTCGCCGAGGGGCTGCGGCTGCGCGAGCACAAGGGCCGTGTCCACGACCTGGACGTGGTCGGGCGCCCGGAGTCGCTCACCGTGCTCAACGCGCTCGCCGCCGTCACGGAGCGTCTGGGGCTCGCCGCCACCGTCAACGCGACCTTCAACGAGCCGTACGAACTCGCCCGCAGACTCGCCACCCTGGACCATCTCAGCGGGGGCCGGGCCGCCTGGAACGTGGTGACCTCCTCCGACGCCTTCACCGGGGAGAACTTCCGCCGCGGCGGGTTCCTCGACCGGGCCGACCGGTATTCACGGGCCGCCGAGTTCGTCGCCACCGCACGGGAGTTGTGGGACTCGTGGACGCCGGACGGACTGTCCCGGCCGTTCGCCCACCGCGGGCGGCACTTCGACATCGCCGGCGAGTTCACGGTGCCGCGCTCACCGCAGGGGCATCCGGTCGTCATCCAGGCCGGGGACTCGGACGAGGGGCGGGAGTTCGCCGCCGGCACGGCCGATGTGGTTTTTTCCGGCTGGGGGTCTGGGGGTTATCCCCCAGGTAGACACAGCACGCGGCAGAGCTCGCTGGAGGGCGGTCGCGCCTTCTACGCCGATGTGAAGCGGCGCCTGGCGAAGTACGGCCGTAGCGCCGAGGACCTGAAGATCATGCCCGGTGTCGGTGTCGTCCTCGGTGACACCGCCGCGGAGGCGCGGGAGAAGGCCGCCGAGATCCGCCGGCAGCAGACCTCACCGCAGACCGCGATCCTCACACTGGAGCAGATCTGGGGCGTCGACCTCTCCTCGTACGACCCGGACGGTCCGCTGCCCGAGATCGACCCGGTGGCCGAGCCGGCACTCACCCGGGGGCGGACCCGGCGCGGGAACACCCTGGAGATCGCCGAGAAATGGCGGGCGCTGTCGAAGGAGAAGGGGCTGTCCATCCGGGAGACCGTGATCGAGGCGGGCGGGCGGCAGTCCTTCATCGGGACCCCGCAGGCGGTCGCCGCCGAGCTCGACGAGTTCGTGCGGCTCGACGCCGCCGACGGCTTCGTCCTCGTACCGCATCTCACCCCGTCCGGACTCGACGAGTTCGTGGACCGGGTGGTGCCGCTGCTCCAGGAGCGCGGGGTGTTCCGCACGGAGTACCGGGGCGCCACGCTCCGCTCCCACCTCGGGCTCTCCGAACCGATATGGAAGGGTTGATCACATGACTTCGGACGCGTTCGACGCGTGGAAGCAATGGCACGAGGACCGCGTCGAAGCGGTCTCCGCGCCCTACGGGCCGCTCTCGCTCACCGGCACGCACTGGCTGGAGGACCACCCGGACGGACGGCTTCCCGGTACCCCCGGGACCTGGTCGGCCGAGGGGGACGCGGTGGTGCTGAGGGCCGCCGAGGAGGACGGGCTGACCGTCGACGGCCGGCCCTTCGGCGGTGCGGTACGGCTCGCCGCCGACCTCGGACCGACGGACGCGAGCCGGGTCGCGTACGGCGAGCGGCGGCTGGTCGTGCTGGTGCGCGAAGGGGTCTGGGGCGTACGGGACTTCGACCCCGGCTCCGAGGCGCGGCGCGCGTTCCGCGGTATCGCGGCCACGCCCTACGAGCCGCGCTGGTCGGTGCCGGGGCGCTTCACGCCGTACGACGCACCGCGCAGCCTCCGCGTGGAGAACGCGGACGGACGGCGGCGCGGGCTCGGGCTGGGCGGAGAGCTGGCGTTCACCCTCGACGGACAGGAGCTCACGCTCCAGGTGACGGTCGAGGCGGACGGATCGCTGTGGGCGGTTTTCGGCGATGTGACGAGCGGGTCGAGCAGCCACCGCTTCCGGTTCCTGCGGCCCGCCGCACCCGACGCCGAGGGGCGCACGACGGTCGACCTCAACCGTGCCCTGCTTCCGCCGTGCGCGTTCGCCGACCACTTCATCTGCCCCTTCCCGCCGCCGGGCAATACGCTGGATGTCGCCGTCGAGGCGGGGGAGCGCGCCCTTCTCCGATAAGTGGTCAACTCTTGGGGAACCCATGGGTGGTTCAAAGGTTGACGGCCGAAAGGCGCCCTTGCGGCTACCGGTCGTTCGGCCGAATACTCCCCCACAGCGCTTGTCAGGGGCACGGCGTGTTCGGAATCCGGACATCCGTGCCTCCGGCTGCGCCTCACGGGCCCCGACCCCACGCGGGCCCCCTACCTCCCTGGGAGGGAACGAAAAGTGAGGATCAAGCGCACCACCCCCCGCAGCGGCATCACGAGACGGACCCGGCTGATCGCCGTCTCCACCGGACTCGTGGCCGCCGCCGCGATCGCGATCCCCAACGCGAACGCCTCGGACGTGACCACCTTCAGCACCAACGAGCTCAAGAGCGCCAGCGGTTCGGTGCTCAAGGCCGACATCCCGGGCACCGCCTGGGCGGTCGACAGCAAGACCAACCGTGTCGTCGTCACCGTCGACAGCACGGTCTCCAAGGCGGAGATCGCCAAGATCAAGCGGCAGGCCGGCGCCAACGCCGACGCGCTGACGATCAAGCGGACCCCGGGCAAGTTCAACAAGCTGATCTCCGGCGGCGACGCAATCTATGCGAGTAGCTGGCGTTGCTCCCTGGGCTTCAACGTCCGCAGCGGCAGCACCTACTACTTCCTGACCGCCGGTCACTGCACCGACGGCGCGGGCAACTGGTGGTCCAACTCCGGTCGCACGTCGCTGCTCGGCGCCACCGCCGGGTCCAGCTTCCCGACCAACGACTACGGCATCGTCCGGTACTCGACCAGCTACCCGACGTCCTCGATCTCGGGCACCGTCGGCAGCGTCGACATCACCAGCGCCGCCACGCCCTCCGTGGGCACGACGGTCTACCGGCGCGGCTCGACCACCGGTACCCACAGCGGTCGGGTCACCGCTCTGAACGCGACCGTCAACTACGGTGGCGGCGACGTCGTCTACGGCATGATCCAGACCACGGTCTGCGCCGAGCCCGGCGACTCCGGCGGCCCGCTCTACTCCAACGGCGGTGTCGCCTACGGTCTGACCTCCGGCGGCAGCGGCAACTGCTCCTCCGGCGGTACGACCTTCTTCCAGCCGGTCACCGAGGCCCTGAGCGCGTACGGCGTCAGCGTCTTCTAGTCCCGGACCGGCCCGCATCGCAGCCGGTACCTGTGGTGAGCCCCCGCACGCGTCTGCCGTGCGGGGGCTCGCTATTGTCGGCGGCAACACGGGGGAGAGGACAGCGGGTTGGAGTTCGACGACCGGCAACGGCGCATACGCCGCAGCCCGTTGCTGTTCGTGGCACCGCTGGTGCTGCTGATCCTGCTGACGCTGGTGCTCCTGTGGGAGATCGTGCGGTCGAACATCACCGGCGATCTGGCCCGGCAGTGGCCCTGGCGGCTGCGGCTCATGGACATGAACCCGCTCGGCGCCCTGCTCGCGGTGGCGCTCGCGGCGGTGTTCGGACGGGCCCAGTACGCGCGGACCGTACGCCCGGCGATGGGCTGGAGCTCCGCCTGGACCGTCGGTGACCTCGGCCCGGACGAACCGGGCTGGCGGGTGGACGTGGTGAACGGCGGCTCGCAGCACGCGGTGGTGGAGGAGACGCACTACTGCTTCGTGCCGCGCGGCGGCGAGGCCGGCGAGTGGACCGACCACGCCGGGCTGATCCGGGCGCTCGCCGACCACGGTCTTGTGGCGGGCAAGGACTACTACCTCCAACTGACCGGCCCCGGCTTCCCGTTGGGCGCCGGAGGGATGCGGGCGGGAACCTACGGCCGGCGCTTCGTCGACGAGATCGACCAGCTGCGCCTGCGGCTGCGGGTCACCGACGCCGTGGGCGACAGCCACGAGCGGGTCATGGACCTCATGCGGGGAGCCCGCAACGAACGCCCCGGATCATGACGCCGGGCACAGCCAGTCCAGTACGGCGGGCAGTGCCTCGATCGCCCCGAAGTGGCCGGCGTCCGGGTCCAGGACGGGACGGGCGCGCGGGACGCGGTCCAGGAGCCACTCGAAGTGGCCCACGGGGGAGAACCGGTCCTGGGCGCCGTGCCACAGCAGGACCGGCCGTGTGATGTCCGCCGGGTCGAAGCCCCAGTGGCTCAGCAGGGCGAGGGCGTCGTCGAGCCAGCCGTACGCCGAAGTGCGCAGCGCCTCGCGGTAGTTGCGCAGCAGCATGTCGCCGACGGCCGGCTGGGAGACGATCCGCCGGTCGGCGTCGGTGAGCCCGTCGCGGATGGTCACGAGCAGCTGGGCGGGGTCCTGGCGGATGGCGGCGGCACGGGAGGCGAGCCGCTCCGCGAAGGCGAGTGTGTCGGTCAGTGCCAGGGTGTAGTCCTCGACGTTGGAGGCCGCCATGCCGTCGAACCAGCTCAGCTCCCGCGCGTCCGGCGGCGCCGGTGACACCAGGGCCGCCGCCCGCCGTACCCGGGCGGGCAGCAGCGCCGCACAGGCCAGGGCGTGCGGGGCGCCGCCCGAGCGGCCGAGGACGGAGAACCTCTCCAGCCCCAGGGCGTCGGCCAGGTCCGCCACGTCCCGGGCCGCGTCGGCGACCCGGCGTCCGGGGTGGCGGTCCGAGTCCGCGTAGCCGGGACGGTCGTAGGCGATGAACCGCACCCAGGGGTGTGCCTTGACCACGTCGTCGGGCACGACCCCGGTCCGGCAGCCCGGGGTGCCGTGCAGCAGCACCACCGGTGTGCCGTCCCGGTCGCCGTACTCCTCGACCGTCAGCCACCTGCCGTCGCGCGTCTGTATGCCGTCGAGCACCTGTGTCCTCCGTCTCCCCATCGTGTACATCGCGGAGTTACCGTCGAAGTACACACCTTGAGCGCCTGATTCGGACCCTGGGGGCCGTCATGGTCGAGGAGCTGGTGGCGGCGGGAGCTGTACTCGCGTCCGCCGGAGCGGTGTACGTGATGGCGGCGGCGAGGGTCGTCAAACAGTACGAGCGGGGCGTGGTCTTCCGGCTGGGCAAGCTCCGCTCCGAAGTGCGCGGGCCGGGGTTCACGATGATCGTTCCGGGCATCGACAAGCTCCGGAAGGTCAACATGCAGATCGTGACGATGCCGGTGCCCGGGCAGGAGGGCATCACCCGGGACAACGTCACGGTGCGGGTGGACGCGGTCGTCTACTTCAAGGTGACCGCGCCGGCCGAGGCGATCGTCCGGGTGGAGGACTACCGGTTCGCGGTCGCGCAGATGGCCCAGACCTCGCTCCGGTCCATCATCGGCAAGAGCGAGCTGGACGATCTGCTGTCCGACCGCGAGAAGCTCAACCAGGGACTGGAGTTGATGATCGACAGCCCCGCCGTGGAGTGGGGCGTCACCATCGACCGGGTCGAGATCAAGGACGTCTCCCTGCCCGAGACCATGAAGCGCTCCATGGCCCGGCAGGCGGAGGCCGACCGGGAGCGGCGGGCCCGGGTCATCAACGCGGACGCCGAACTCCAGGCGTCGAAGAAGCTCGCCGAGGCGGCCAAGGAGATGTCCGAGCAGCCGGCCGCGCTGCAACTGCGGTTGCTCCAGACGGTGGTGGCGGTGGCGGCCGAGAAGAACTCGACGCTGGTGCTGCCCTTCCCGGTGGAGCTGCTGCGGTTCCTGGAGAGGGCGCAGCCGGCGCCCGGTGCTGTGCAGCAACCGGTGCAGGAGCAACTTCCGTCTCCCGCGCCCCGCTTGGATCCCGGCCAGGAGGGGTCGATTTCAGGACAGGACTAGACCTCACAGGCTGCTCATTGGTTACCCGCACGTAGTGTTTGCACTGCGAACTCGCCTGGCGTGACTGTGTACCGTCAATATCTGGGGGGCGTGCAACCGCGTTCTACGCGCGTCCGGAACTCAACCTTGTGCGCTCCCCGCCGGGTTCGGAAGAGTAAGGGCTCGTCAACCAGCCTTCCGGCCCGCGAGGTCCCCACAACCGACCGGGCCGACCCCCCACAGGAGGACGCGAGTTGAAGCACCGACGCATACCCAGGCGGCGGGCGGCCCTGGCAGGTGCGGGAATCGCCGCACTCGTCGCCGCGGGCATCACCTTCCAGACTGCGAACGCCAGTGAGCCCACGAAGACCGCCGAGCCCCAGGCCCTCTCGGTCGCCGCGGCCGGAAAGCTCGCCTCGGCCCTCGGCGAGGACCTCGGGACCGCGGCGGCGGGAACGTACTACGACGCGAAGACCAGGAACCTCGTCGTGAACGTCCTCAGCGAGACCGCCGCCGACACCGTCGAGGCGGCCGGCGCCAAGGCGCGGGTCGTGGCGAACTCCCTCGCCGAGCTGAAGGGCGCCCGCTCCACGCTCCAGCAGGACGCGACGATCCCGGGTACGTCCTGGGCGACCGACCCGACCACCAACAAGGTGGTCGTCACCGCCGACCGCACGGTCTCCGACACGGAGTGGGCCAAGCTCACGAAGGTCGTCGACGGGCTCGGCGCCACGGCCGAACTCCAGCGCACGAAGGGGGAGTTCAAGCCCTTCGTCGCGGGTGGTGACGCGATCACCGGTGGCGGCGGGCGGTGCTCGCTCGGCTTCAACGTGGTCAAGGGCGGTCAGCCGTACTTCCTCACCGCCGGGCACTGCACCGAGTCCATCTCCACCTGGTCGGACTCGAGCGGGACCGAGATCGGCACGAACGAGGTGTCCAGCTTCCCGGACAACGACTACGGGCTGGTCAAGTACACCGCCGAGGTCGACCACCCGAGCGAGGTGAACCTCTACGACGGGTCCGCGCAGGCGATCACCGGGGCCGCGGAGGCGACGGTCGGGCAGTCGGTCACACGCAGCGGCTCCACGACACAGGTGCACTCCGGGAAGGTCACGGGGCTGGACGCGACCGTGAACTACGGGAACGGCGACATCGTCAACGGGCTGATCCAGACGGACGTCTGCGCCGAGCCCGGGGACAGCGGTGGCTCGCTGTTCTCCGGGAGCAGCGCGATCGGGCTCACCTCGGGTGGCAGCGGTGACTGCACCTCCGGCGGGGAGACGTTCTTCCAGCCGGTGAGCGAGGCGTTGGCGGCCACGGGGACGTCGATCGGCTGACGGTTCGTGGTTCGTGGTGGTGCGGGCGGGATTCGGCTTCCCGCCCGCACCACCTGTGCGGGTTTCGTGGCCGGGTACGGGGCCCCTGCGGTGGCCTTCGCGGGGGTGGAGCGCCGTCGGCGGACGCGGGCCGGCTCGTGGCGGTCTCCTGCCGACGGCCACCCGGGCGTGCTACGGCGTCCGAGTCGGCAGCGGTTCGTCCTCGCGCTTCTTGCGCAGTCCCGCCGCCCCCAGTGTGATCGCGATCCCGGCCGCCGCCCATGCCGACAGCACCAGCAGGGCGGCGGTCGTGTCGTTGCCCTTGAAGTAGGCGATCGAGCGGGCCGCCCAGGTCCCCGCGCCCGGTGGCAGCGCCGGGCCGATCGCCCGCCAGAACGGCGGCAGCATCGGCAGCGGGAAGGCCCCGCCCGCGCTCGGGTTGCCCGCGATCACCACGAGCAGGATCGCGACGCCGATGCCGACGATCCCGAAGATCGCCTGGAGGGCGAGGGTCGCCGCCCCCACCGCGAAGGTGACCAGCGCGCCGAGTCCCCAGAGGGCCGGCACGCTGCCCGGCAGGGCGTCCAGGATCGGCCCCACGATCACCGCGCCGCCCAGTCCGCCGACGATCGACACCAGCGCCATCACGACCAGCCGGATCACCGCGCGGCGCGGGTTGGCGGGACGGGCGCCGGTGCTGATCGCCAGGATCGAGGCGCACAGATAGCCGCCGACGCACCAGCCGACGACCAGGTAGAAGGCCGAGAGCCCGTCGAAGTCCTGGGACGAGGCCGGGGCCACGTCCACCGTCTTGAGGCTCCGCCGCTGGGGGGCCTCCAGGGCGGTGAGGTACTTCTCCAGAGTGGTGGCGAGGACGGTGCCGCCACCGCTCGCGACGAGGAGCGTGTCGGTCGTCCCGGCCGGGTCGATGACCAGCGCCCCGTCGATGTCCCGGTTCATGATCTGCTTCCGGGCGGTCGCCTCGTCGGCCACCGCGCGCGGGTCCAGGGGCGAGCCGGGCAGCTTCTCCATCCGGGCCACCGCCTGCGCGGCGACGGCCCGTGGCGCGGCCACCCCGAACGGCACGTCCTTCGGCTTCGGATTGTGCAGCGCCCCCACGTAGGAGGCGATGAACAGCAGCTGGAGGGCGATCACTCCGAGGACGAGTAGCGTGGCGCGCGGGGTGACCGCGTCTTTGACCTCGGCGAGGAAGCCGTTCTGGGTGCCGTTCTGTGTCATGTCCCCACAGTCCGAGGTGAGGGACGTTTCCGCAGGTGGGAGGCGGCCGAACGGTTGTCGTACAGATGTTCGGGATTGGGGGTATGGTGGGGGTGGGGCTGTTGGGAACTGATGTTCGATAATGGAGGCGCGGGTGCCAGGGTTCACGCATCTGCACACCGCCTCCGGGTTCTCCCTGCGCTACGGCGCCTCCCACCCGGAGCGGCTGGCCGAGCGCGCCTCCGAGCGGGGCATGGACGCCCTCGCCCTCACCGACCGCGACACCCTCGCGGGCACGGTCCGCTTCGCCAAGGCCTGCGCGAAGGCAGGGGTGCGACCGGTGTTCGGTGCGGAGCTGGCGGTGGAGGAACACGCGCCCGTACGGCGGGAGCGGCGCCGCGCGCCCGTGCGCGGAGGTGCCTTCATCGACGAGTCGACACCCCGTGTCACCTTCCTCGCCCGGGACGGCGCCCACGGCTGGGCCGACCTGTGCCGGCTCGTCACGGCGGTCCACGCGGGAGAGAACGATGTGCCCCTGCTGCCCTGGGCCGAGAACGAGGGGGACGGTCTGACCGTCCTGCTCGGCCCCGCCTCCGACGTCGGCCGCGCCCTCGCCGCCGGACGCCCCGACCGGGCGGCCCGGCTCCTGGCCCCCTGGCGCGAGACCTACGGCGACGCCCTCAGGCTGGAGGCCGTCTGGCACGGCCGCGAGGGCACCGGGCCCGGCTCCCTGCGCCTGGCCGCCCGCACCGTCGGCTTCGCCGCCGAACAGCGGGTGCGTCCCGTGCTCAGCAATGCCGTCCGCTACGCCGACCCCGGCCAGGGCCCGGTCGCCGACGTCCTGGACGCCGCCCGCCGCCTGGTCCCCGTCGACCCGACGAAGGAACTGGACTCCGGCGAGGCCTGGCTCAAGGACGCGTCCGCGATGCTGACGGCGGCCGAGCGGATCGTGGAGGCCGCGGGCTTCCGGCGCGACACCGCCCACCGTCTGCTGGAGCAGACCCGGGCGACGGCCGCCGAGTGCCTGGTCGACCCCGAGGACGACCTCGGCATCGGCACCGTCCACTTCCCCGAACCGCACCTGGTCGGTGCGGGCCGCCGCACCGCCCAGCGGACGCTCGCCTCACGGGCGGCGGCGGGGATGGTGCTGAAGGGGTACGCCGACCGGCGCGACTACTGGGAGCGGATGCACCGCGAACTGGACATCATCGCCCACCACGGCTACGCCTCCTACTTCCTGACGGTCGCTCAAGTCGTGGACGACGTGAAGGGCATGGGCATCAGAGTGGCCGCGCGTGGCTCCGGTGCCGGCTCCCTGGTCAACCACCTCCTCGGCATCGCCCACGCCGATCCGGTCGAACACGGGCTGCTGATGGAGCGGTTCCTGTCCAGACGCCGGCTGGTGCTGCCCGACATCGACATCGACGTGGAGTCCGCCCGTCGCCTGGAGGTCTACCGCGCGATCATCGGCCGGTTCGGCACCGAGCGGGTGGCGACGGTCGCGATGCCGGAGACGTACCGGGTGCGGCACGCGATCCGGGACGTGGGCGCGGCCCTGTCCATGGACCCCGCCGACATCGACCGCATCGCCAAGTCGTTCCCGCACATCAGGGCCCGGGACGCCCGCGCGGCACTGGAGGAGCTGCCCGAACTCAAGGAGCTCGCGGGGGAGATGGACCGGTACGGGCGGCTCTGGGAGCTGACCGAGGCCCTCGACGCCCTCCCGCGCGGAGTCGCCATGCACCCGTGCGGGGTGCTCCTCTCCGACGCGTCCCTCCTCGCCCGTACGCCGGTCATGCCGACCAGCGGCGAGGGCTTCCCCATGTCGCAGTTCGACAAGGACGACGTCGAGGACCTCGGGCTGCTCAAGCTCGATGTGCTGGGCGTGCGGATGCAGTCGGCGATGGCGCACGCGGTCGCGGAGGTGGAGCGGGCGACGGGGGAGCGGGTCGACCTGGACGCCGTGCCACCGGGTGACCCGGCGACGTACCGACTCATCCGGTCCACCGAGACGTTGGGCTGCTTCCAGATCGAGTCGCCGGGGCAGCGGGACCTCGTCGGGCGGCTCCAGCCGGCCACCTTCCACGACCTCGTCGTCGACATCTCGCTGTTCCGGCCAGGTCCGGTCGCCGCCGACATGGTGCGGCCGTTCATCGAGGCACAGCACGGACGGGCACCCATCAGATATCCGCACCCGGATCTGGAGGAGCCGCTGAAGGGGACGTACGGGGTCGTCGTCTTCCACGAGCAGATCATCGACATCGTCGACATCATGACCGGCTGCGGCCGTGACGAGGCGGACCGGGTGCGGCGCGGGCTGTCCGACCCGGAGTCGCAGGGGCGGATCCGGTTCTGGTTCGCGCAGCACGCGGCGGTGAAGGGGTACTCCGCGGAAACGATTCAGCGGACCTGGGAGATCATCGAGGCCTTCGGGTCGTACGGCTTCTGCAAGGCGCACGCGGTCGCCTTCGCCGTACCGACGTACCAGTCGGCGTGGCTGAAGGCGCACCACCCGGCGGCCTTCTACGCGGGACTGCTCACGCACGACCCCGGGATGTATCCGAAGCGGCTGCTGCTGGCGGACGCGCGACGGCGTGGGGTGCCGATCCTGCCGTTGGACGTGAACAGGTCGGCGGTCGCCCACCGTATCGAACTGGTGTCTGAATCCCCGGTGGTGTGGGGGCTGCGGCTCGCCCTCTCCGACGTGTACGGCATCAGCGAGGCCGAGGCGGCACGGATCGCGGACGGGCAGCCGTACGCCTCGCTGCTGGACTTCTGGGAGCGGGCCCGGCCGAGCCGGCCGCTCGCGCAAAGGCTGGCCCAGGTCGGGGCGTTGGACTCCTTCGGCGCCAACCGGCGTGACCTGCAACTGCACTTGACCGAGCTGCACCGGGGAGCGCGAGGCGCGGGCGGTGGCCAACTCCCCATGGCCGGCGGACGGAGGACCGCGCCCGCCGGACTCCCGGACCTGTCCTCCGCCGAGAAGCTCAGCGCCGAGCTGGGCGTGCTGTCGATGGACGCCTCCCGCAACCTGATGGACGACCACCGGGAGTTCCTGGAGGAACTGGGCGTGGTCGACGCACGGCGGCTGCGGGACACACGGCACGGTGAGACGGTCCTCGTCGCGGGCGCCAAGGCGGCCACCCAGACGCCGCCGATCCGGTCCGGCAAGCGGGTCGTCTTCACCACCCTGGACGACGGCACCGGCCTGGTCGACCTCGCCTTCTTCGACGACTCGCACGACGCCTGCGCCCACACCGTCTTCCACTCCTGGCTGCTGCTGGTGCGCGGGGTGGTGCAGCGCCGTGGCCCGCGCAGCCTCAGCGTGGTGGGCGCGGCCGCCTGGAACCTCGCCGAACTGGTCGAACTGCGCGCCGGGCACGGCCTCGACGCGGTCTCCGCCCGACTGGCGGAGCCCGTGCCGCAAGGGGCCGGTGGGACGAGTGGAGATCCGACCGGCGGCCGGCGAATCCAAATGCCGACGGGATACGAAATGCATCCGTGGGCGGATCTGCGACCTGCGGGTCAAGAGCCCTCACAGGTACGGAAGTTGTGGCACCAGAGTCCGGGGAGTGCGGGATGACCATCCTCTGCGTACGTTTCCAGCTGCCGCCGACGGGCGAGGCGGCCCTGCCGGGCCTGCTCGGGCTGCTGGAGGAGTTCACACCGGTCGTCGAGGCGCTGCCACCGGACGCGGCACTGGCCGATCTGCGGGGCGCCGAACGGTACTTCGGGCGGGACGCCGTCGAACTGGCCTCGGTGATCCGGGTCCGTGCCCTCGCGCTGTACGGGGTCGACTGCGTGATCGGCGCGGGGCCGGGCCGGATGCTGGCCCGGATGGCGATGACGGACGCGCGGCCCGGACTGACCCGCGCGGTGACCGAGGAGGAGAGCGTGGACTTCCTCGCCGAGAAACCCGTCGGCGCGCTCCCCGGCGTCGGCACGGCCACCGCCCGCACCCTGTGCGAGTACGGTCTCGACACCCTCGGCCGGGTCGCCGCCGCCCCCCTGTCCACGCTCCAGCGCCTGGTGGGTGCGCGGGTCGGCCGCGAACTGCGGGAGAAGGCGGGCGGAGTCGACCGCGGCCGGGTGGTCCCGAACGCGATCTCCCGCTCCTTGGCCACCGAACGTCCCTTCACCCGCGACGAGTTGGACGCGGACCGGCATCGCCGCGCCCTGCTCTCGGCCGCCGACGAACTGGGCGCCCGACTGCGTGCCCTGGACAAGGTCTGCGGCGCCCTCGCCCTCACCGTCCGCTACGCCGACCGTTCCTCGACGACCCGCACCCGCACCCTCAAGGAACCCACCGCGCACTCGGCCGCGCTGACCAGGACGGCCTACGGGATGTACGAGGCGCTCGGCCTCCAGCGCGCCCGGGTCCGCTCGCTGTCCCTGCGCGCCGAGAGCCTCGGCCCCGCCGAACAGGCCTCCCACCAGCTCACCTTCGACCCCGCCGACGAGAAGCTCCGCCGTGTCGAGGAGGTCGCGGACCGCGTGCGGGCCAGGTTCGGACCGCACGCGGTGATGCCGGGGGCGCTGGCGGCATGACGTAGGGTGCGCGCATGACATGGCGGGGGCCGACGTATCGGACGGTGGACGGGGAGCGGATCGAAGGGGCCTGGTGCCATGTGTGGCGCCGGCACCGGCCGGGTGGTGCGTACCACGTGCACGACCTCGTCGTGTACGCGGACGGCGCGATCGAGTGCGAGAGGCGCGAGCCGACCGATCTGGAGGGACTGGAGCGTCGGCTGGCCGATGGGCTCCTCGCGGTGCGGGACCCCCAGGCTCCGCCGCCTCCCGAGCAGCCGTCCAAGTGGTGGTCCCGGTGGCCCGAACCGTGCACCGCGGACAGCTTCCTCCTCGAAGTGGCGGACCGCATCGAGGAGTTGAGCGGCAGGCCGACGACCGCGCAGCGCTGCCACGAGGCGATCCGGCGCTACCGGCAGGAGCCCACCGAACCCCACCGGGTACTGCTCCGCGAGGCGTACCTCGCAGTTCCGGCGCATGTGCGCATCTTCCTCCTCGGCGACATGGAGGCGCAGGACCGTCCGCTGCGGATGCTGGTCACCGACGTGGGGGAGCCCGCGGACGGCGACGGTCCGATGGTGACCGAGGAGCGGCACCGGGAGATCCTGGAGTACTTCGACCGGTACGACCACGGAGTCACGGAGCGGCCGAAGCCGGTGTACGCGGACGACCCGGTCGAGGCCGGTCCGCCGCCTGTCGTCCTGCACCACACGATCTACCCCGCCGGCTGGCCCGAGCGGCTCGACCTCTTCGTGCTGCGCAACGACTACCCCGCCGAGATCCACTACGCCGGTGTCACCTACCCCTCGGTGCACGACGGCTACTGGGCCCTGGCCGAGAGCCACCAGGGCGACGACTGGCCCGACGTACGGCTCGCCGTCATGGCCGGTCTCCTGCGCGCGAAGTTCACCCAGCACCCCGACCTCGCCGAGATCCTCCTCGCCACCGGAAGCGCGACGATCAGCTACACCGGCCACGAGGAGTCCCCCTACTGGCGGGACGCCGGCTCCCGCGGCGGCCGCAACTGGATCGGCCGGCTGCTGGAGTTGGTCCGCTCCGAGCTCAGTTGGCCCACGGCGGAGTGATGACCGTGCCGTCGGCCAGGGTCGCCTCCAGGCCGATGGACGTGGTGACCCAGGAGATCGCGGTCCGGTCGGTCGGGTTCTCGACGCTGAGGGTCGCGCCGGGGTTGATGATCAGGGTGTCACCCGCCGTGACGCGACAGGTCTCGTCGTCGAGAGTGATCAGGAGTTCGCCGTCGAGGAGATGGAAGATCTCCTCACGGTTGACCGTGTGAGCGGGAGCCTTCGTCCCCGCCGGGATCTCGCCGCGCCAGGCGCACAGCTCCTTGCTGCCGGTGAGGGGAGTGGCGTACGAGACGAAGCGGGCACCGTGGATCTCGTGGGTGACGGCTTCGGACGAGCGGATGACGGGCATGGCGGGCCTCCGTATCGACACATGGTCAAGCAGGTTGACTATATGGCCCCATGGTCAAGCCGCTTGACCAATTCGTCAAGGGTGTTTCAATGCACCCGTGCAGAACTCCGAGGCCATGGCCGTGACCGCCGCCCTGCTCGCCGCCGCCGGTGAGCTGACCCAGCGCATCCACGCCGGTGTCGTCGCCCGGGGGTTCGAGGACCTCAGGCCCGCGCACGGCTTCGCCTTCACCCTGATCTCGCGGGACGGCGCCACCGTCACCGCCGTCGCCGCGCACCTCGGAGTGACCAAGCAGGCGGCCAGTCAGCTCGTCGACGAGCTGGTGCGCAAGGGGTACGTCGAACGGCGGGCGCATCCCGGCGACGCGCGGGCCCGGCTGGTCGTGCTGACGGAACGAGGGTGGGCCTGTACGCGCGCGGCGGAGGAGGCGGCCGCGGAGGCCGTGCAGGGGTGGGTCGATGTCCTCGGTGAGGGTGAAGTGCGCGCGTTGTGCGCCCAATTGATGCGTATCGCCCCCTATGGTCCCATCAGGCCCGCCTGGTGACGGTTCATCTGTAGTCCCGCTCGCCCATTGCTAGCGCTGCAAGTTTTTACTGACGCGTAACTTCACAACTGAACTACTCGTCCGTAACTTGCGAAAGAGAACAGCATCCTCGTGATCCGGATCACAGGGCGTAAGGCCGTCGCAACTCCCTTGAGCCGCAAGGAGATCACACGATGCTGCCCTGGAAACGCCTGCTCAGACCCCTTACCGCGCTGCTGCTGACCGCCACGGTCGCCATCGTCCCCGCCACCACCGCCCATGCCGCCGCCGCTCCGAGCAGCGGCTGGAACGACTTCTCCTGCAAGCCGTCCACCGCCCACCCCCACCCCGTCGTCCTCGTGCACGGCACCTTCGCCAACTCCGTCGACAACTGGCTGGGCCTCGCGCCGTACCTGAAGAACCGCGGGTACTGCGTCTACTCCTTCGACTACGGCCAGCTGTCCGGCGTCCCCGTCTTCTACGGACTGGGCCCCATCGACAAGTCGGCCGAGCAGCTGTCCACCTTCGTCGACAAGGTGCTCGGCTCGACCGGCGCCGCCGAGACCGACCTCGTCGGCCACTCGCAGGGCGGCATGATGCCCCGCTACTACCTCAAGTTCCTCGGCGGAGCCGCGAAGGTGGACGCCCTCGTCGGCATCGCGCCCAGCAACCACGGCACCACGCTGAACGGCCTCACCCAACTGCTGGACTACTTCCCCGGAGCCGGTGACCTGCTCTCGACGAGCACCCCGGCCCTCGCCGACCAGGTCGCCGGATCGCCCTTCCTCACCAAGCTCAACGAGGGCGGCGACACCGTCCCCGGCGTGAAGTACACCGTCCTCGCCACCAAGTACGACGAGGTGGTCACGCCGTACCGGAGCCAGTTCCTCAGCGGAGCCGGCGTCAACAACGTCGTGATCCAGGACCTGTGCCCGCTCGACCTCTCCGAACACGCGGCGATCGGACTGTTCGACCTGATCGCCTTCCACGAGGTCACCAACGCGCTCGACCCCGCGCACGCCACCCCGACCACCTGTGCGTCCGTCCTCGGCTGACGAACGATCGGGGGCTGTCCGGCCTGAGCCGCCGGACAGCCCCCGCCCCCCGTGGTGGTCTCAGCGGCCGTTCCGGCCACCGCTCACCGCGCGCCGGCGGACCGACCCGAAGAGGATCGCCGCGCCCATCGCGAGGACGGCCGCGCCACCCATGGCGACATACGCCGTGCTGCTGTCGCCACCGGTCTCGGCGAGGTCCTCCGCGGCACCGTCCGCCTTCACCTCGTTCGCAGGAGTGGGAGTGGAAGCGGAAGCGGAAGCGGCGGCGGTCTCCGACTCCGTCGCGGTCGGCTCCGCGGAGGTCCCGGCGTCCTGGTCACCATGGCCGCCGTGCTCGACCGTCGACTCGTCCTCGCCCTCCTCGATCTGCTCCTCGGAAGGGGCCGAGGCGCTCGGCGCCGGGGACGCGCTGCTCCCCGAGCCGGACCCGGAAGAGCCGCCGCCGCCCGCGAACGTCACGTCCGAGCAGGAGTAGAACGCCTCCGGACTGTCCGAGCGCTGCCAGATCCCGTACAGCAGCTGTGCGCCGGAGCGCTGCGGAAGGGTGCCGGAGAACGTGTAGTGGCCGCCCGTCGCGGTCGGGTCGGTGGCCGTCGCCACCGGGTTGTCCAGGTCCAGGTCGTCCCAGGCCAGCGGCTGCGTCGGGTCGTAGCCCGCCTTGGTGATGTACACCTTGAAGGTGCCCTTGTGCGGGGCGGTGACACGGTACTTGAAGGTGTACGGGCCACTGCTGACGCTCGTCGTCGGCCAGTCCGCGCGGGCCAGGTCGAGGCCCTTGAACTCGTCGCTGTTCGCGCTGCACAGCTTGCCGTCCGGGATCAGCGACCGGTGCTGTCCGTTCGCGTCACCGATGCGGATGCCGTTCCAGTCGTACAGCGCCTGCGTACCGCCGGCCGCGACCGCCGCCTTGCACGCGGCGGACCTGGGGCTCTCGGGACCCTCCGCGTAGCACTGCGCGACCCGGCTGACCGGATCACCCATCGTGCCGTGCGCCGACGCGGGCGCGGCCGCCAGCGCGGTGAGGGCGAGCGGGGCGATACCGACGGCGGCGACGGCGGCGGCCTTGCGGCGTGCGGGCATGGGAGATCTCCTCGGAACCGGTGTTGAGGGGTGCCGGAACCAAGAAACCGTGAAATCCCCAGCCAGGGAGGGTCGCTGACGATCTTTATGGCTCGCTTAAGGGAGTGCTGAGACTGAGATCAGGTAGATAGCGTGCGGCCATGACGAACGAGGAGATCCGCCCCGCCACGACCGCCGACGTGCCCGCCGTGAAGGCCGTGACCGACGCGGCCTACGAGCACTACATCGAGCGCATCGGGGTGGTGCCGCAGCCCATGGAGGCGGACCACGCGGCGAACGTGGCCGCCGGGCGGGTGTTCGTGACGGGGGAGCCCGTGGTCGGGCTGGTGGTCGTCGAGGAGCACGCGGACCATCTGTACCTCGACAGCATCGCCGTCCACCCCGACGCCCACGGCGAGGGCCTGGGCGGACGGCTGCTGCGGTTCGTCGAGGCACACGCGCGTGCGCTCGGTCTGGCCGAGGTCAGGCTCTACACCAACGCGATGATGTGGGAGAACCAGAAGATCTATCCGCGGTACGGATACGAGATTGTGGAACGGCGCGTGGACGGGCCTTACGACCGCGTCCACTACCGCAAGCGACTGGACTGACGCGTCTCGTACGCCGGGTCACGCCGGCGTCAGCCGTCCGGCCACCAGGTGCGTGCGATGTCCTTTCGCACCTCCGGGCGTCCGGCGGAGTTCTCGTCGGCCTCCTCGCGGATCCTGCGGGTGTCCGACTTCTTCAGGGGCTTCTGCACGGTTACGCGGCGCATGGCTGCCTCCTTCAGTGCCTACCGTGTTCCGCGTTCTCGCGGAGGTAGACCCTTTTGGGGAGAGTTACTCATCGGAGCGAATCTGTCAGTGGTGACCATCACGATTTCGACTGGCTTTCGAGTGGTGTTCCACCGCCGTCTGATTGTCAGTGCCGGGTGGCACGCTGTGGACCATGGCGAATCACAGGGAATTCGACGCCGACGCGGCCGTGGATTGGAACGCGGAAGCCGTCTCCTTCGACGACGAGCCGGACCACGGTCTGCGCGACCCCGAGGTGCGCGCCGCCTGGGCCGGCCGGCTGCGCTCCTGGCTGCCCGGCCGCGCCTGCGACATCCTCGACCTGGGCTGCGGCACCGGCAGCCTGTCGCTCCTCGCGGCCGAGCAGGGACACCGCGTCACCGGCGTGGACAGCTCTCCGGCCATGGTGGACCTCGCCCGCGCCAAGCTCGCCGGACGTGACGCGGCGTTCCTGCTCGGTGACGCGGCGGCACCACCGGTGGGGGAGCAGCGCTACGACGTCGTCCTCGTCCGGCATGTGCTGTGGGCGCTCCCGGACCCCGGCCGCGCCCTGCGCCACTGGCGCGAGCTGCTGCGGCCGGGAGGCCGGCTGGTGCTGATCGAGGGCGTCTGGGGCGCGGTCAGCCCGGTCGGGATACCCGCCGAGCGCCTCACCGCCCTCCTGGAGCCCGTCGCCGTACAGGTGCGGGTGGAGCGGCTGTCCGGCGATCCGCTGCTGTGGGGCAGGGCCGTGACGGACGAGCGGTACGCGGTGGTGGCCGCCGTCTAGACGAGCAGCGACTCCAGGCCGCCGTCGACAGAGGCGAACACCTCCAGTTCGTCCAGAGCCGTCATCGCGGCGCCCGCCGCCTCGGGATCCGTCCGCGCCAGACCGCTCTCGGCGAACTCGTCCTCGTCCAGCCGCAGCACCTCCGTCCCGTCGGCGGAGCGCCACAGGTCCAGGTCGAGATCCTCCACCACGAGTTCGGCGCCGGAGCGGAGAGCGGGGCGGGTGATGTCGCAGTACCAGCCCTTGAGCGTGCCGTCGGCGGCGCGGACCTCCTTCACCGCGTACCAGCGGTCGCGCCAGTAGTGCTCCGTGAAGACGTCCCCGGGCTCGAAGCGGACGAAGCCGAAGTCACGGACGCCCTCGCCCGCCCACGCGGCGCGGACCGTGACGTGGTTGCCGTCGTCGCCGATCAGCTCGGCCGGGTAACGGATCTTCGTACGGCCTGCCTTGACCAGCACCACGTCCAACCGCTCCGTGGTCTCAGCCGAGTTCGCGGACATACCGAACCTCCGTGGCGCAGATCTCGTATCCGAACCATGTGTTGATGGCGATCATCGGTCCGTTCCCGGCGTCGTTGCCGGTGAACGCCTGGGTGAACCCCGCGGTGCGGGCGCGGTGCAGGGAGTCGTTCTTGGCGAGCTTGGCCAGGCCCTTGCCGCGATGGGCGCGGGCCGTGCCGGTCATGGCGGTGCCGTAGCGGGTACCGCCGTCGGTGCGGGCCAGGGTGAAGGCGGCGGGGCGGCCGTCGACCACGGCGACCGAGGTCAGCTCGGGGCTCATCAGGGGCTGGTGCCAGGTCTCCCGGAGCCACGCCTCGTAGTCCGTGAACTCGTAGTCGACGTCGCTCGGCTCGTCCGCCAGCGTCTGAGAGTCCAGCTCGAACAGCGGGCGCGGGTCGTCCGCGAAGTCGGCGCCGGTGCGCAGCTCGACGCCCGGCGGCGGGTCCTGGAGCGGCGGCAGGGTGCCGCCGGCCAGGTCCAGGCGGAGGAAGTGCGCGGAGCGGCTCGCGCGATAGCCGTGCCCCTCGGCGAAGGCGCGGTTGCCCGGCTGGTCCAGGACCCAGGCGTACAGCTTCGTCGCACCGTGGGCCGACAGGTGCTCCTCGGCGGCGCGGACCAGCAGCGCGCCGGCGCCCCGGAGCGTCCGCTCCGGGTGGACGTACACGTTCACATAGCCCTGACCCGGCTCCGGGCTGTCGTGCACGAGGCCGACCTGCGCCGTGCCGATCACCTCGCCGTCCGCCTCGGCGACGAGGGGGCGGTAATGGGCCTCGGGGTGCGTGTGGGCGATGTCGTAGGCGACGGAGTCCGGGGTGTACAGCATGAAGGGGAGGGCGCGGTCGCGGACCTGGACGAAGCCCTCCAGGTCGGCCCGTACGTCGGGGCGCAGGTCGCGCACGATCACAGTCATGGGGTCGGACGCTACGGGGCGGATGCGCCCCGCTGCCTCTCATTTTCCGGCGGGTGCGGGACAATCGACCCCGTGACCTTGAAGATCCACATCGACGACAGCGCACCGCCGTACGAGCAGGTGCGGGCGCAGATCTCCGAACAGGCGCGATCGGGGGCGCTGCCGGTCGGGTACCGGCTGCCGACGGTGCGCGGACTGGCCGAGTCGCTGGGGCTCGCCCCGAACACGGTCGCCAAGGCGTACCGGGCGCTGGAGACGGACGGCGTGATCGAGACACGGGGCCGCAACGGGACGCTCGTGGCTCCGGCGGGCGCCGCGGCGGAGCGGGAGCTGGCGTCCGCGGCACAGGCGTACGTCGAGCGGGCACGCCGGTTGGGGCAGACCGAGGCCGATGCGCTGGCCGCCGTGCGGGATGCCCTGCGGGCGGCTTACGAGGGGTGAGTGTCCGGTCTCGTCCGCTGCGCCGGTGGGGCTGGTCGCGCGGTTCCCCGCGCCCCTATGGGGCGTCCGGCGAACCGGCGACTACAGGTACAGCCCTGCGTCTGCGCCCTCCCTCGGCTCCGGCAATGTCGTCGGAGACGTCCCGCGCCGCAACGCGTACAGCTCCGCCAGCGTGGCACCCTCGCGGCCCACGCCCTCCTCCGTGCCCAGCCAGTCGACCGCCTCGCGGCGGGTCAGCGGTCCCACCTCGATGCGGGCCAGACAGCGGCCGGGGCGGACGACGGCCGGGTGCAGGCGCTCCAGGTCCTCGTTGGTGGTGACGCCGACCAGGACATTGCGGCCCTGGCCCAGCAGACCGTCGGTCAGGTTCAGCAGCCGTGACAGGGCCTGGCCCGCCGTGTGCTTGGCCTCGCCGCGGATCAGTTCGTCGCAGTCCTCCAGGAGCAGCAGCCGCCAGCGGCCCTTGCCCGTCGAGTCGTCCTCGCCGATCGCGATGTCCATCAGATAGCCGACGTCGGTGAAGAGCCGCTCGGGGTCCAGCACACAGTCCACCTGGCACCAGTCCCGCCAGGACCGGGCCAGGGTCCGCAGCGCCGACGTCTTGCCGGTGCCCGGCGGACCGTGCAGCAGGAGCAGCCGGCCCGCGATGCCCTCCGGGGTCGTGCCCATCAGGGTGTGCATCGCCTCCGCCACCGGCGCCGTGTAGTTCTCCCGCACCTCGTCCCAGGTGCCGGCCGCGATCTGCCGGGTCGTGCGGTGCGGGCCGCGGCGCGGGGAGTAGTACCAGAAGCCCATGTTCACGTTCTCCGGCTGCGGCTCGGGCTCGTCCGTGGCGCCCTCCGTGGCCTGGTCGAGCACCTTCTGCGCCAGCTCGGCGCTGGTCGCCGTGACGGTGACGTCCGCGCCGCGGTTCCAGCGGGAGACCAGCAGGGTCCAGCCGTCGCCCTCCGCCAGGGTCGCGCTGCGGTCGTCGTCGCGGGCGATGCGCAGCACACGCGCGTTGTCCGGGAGCAGCGTCGCACCGGACCGTACGCGGTCGATGTTCGCCGCGTGCGAGTACGGCTGCTCGCCCGTCGCGAAGCGGCCGAGGAACAGCGCGTCGACGACATCGGACGGTGAGTCGCTGTCGTCGACGTTGAGCCGGATCGGCAGAGCGTCGTATGGGTTCGCAGACATGCCGCCATGATCCGGCACGGGCGCGTCGCTTGCATCCGGTTTCCGCAGTGCGCCCGGTGTGTCGGATGGGACCGTTTGCGGAGCCTCCGTCCTGTTACGAAGCTGTACATCTCAAACCACTGCCGCAGCAGCCGATCCCCCGATTACTGTTGCCCTCAATGGGACGTCATGGGTGGAATTCGGGGACACGGCGGTGGCAGCTCACCGCACTGCTCGGAGTGGGTGCGGCGGCGCTGGCCCTGGTCGTGACCCTCCTCAACACACTTCCCGGGAACGGCGCGAGCACCGACGGCACCACACGCAACGGCAGCAAGGCGCACGGCACCCCCACCAGCACACCGGACGCGGAGAACCCCGAGGTGGGCTGGGGTTTCACCCACACCCAGTTCAGCGCCGACGAGGGCGACCCGACCGCGACCGGGCGGGTCGAGGGCCGGATCGCGGACCTCGGCGGGCTGCCGCAGAACCAGCACGTCATGGGCTGGGGCGCCGACAACCCCGAGCCGGTCAAGGGGCGTTACGACTTCGAGGACATGGACCGTCGGATCGACTTCATCCGCGCCTCCGGCTCCACCCCGGTCGTCGCCCTGTGCTGCGCCCCGGACTGGATGAAGGGCGGCGAGTCCGGCGTCGGCAACACCGACTGGAGCCAGGCCTCGCTGGAGACCGCGCCCGAACCCGCGCACTTCAAGGACTACGCGGCGCTCGCCGCCACCGTCGCCAAACGCTACCCGGACGTCCGGCACTTCATCGTCTGGAACGAGTTCAAGGGCTTCTGGAACGACGCCGAGGCCCGCTGGGACTACGAGGGCTACACCCAGCTCTACAACCTCGTCTACAAGGCGTTGAAGAAGGTCAACCCCCAGATCATGGTCGGCGGGCCGTATCTCGTGATGGACAGCCTCGACCCGCGCTCAGCGGACGCCTCGAAGACCTTCAAGGGCCCCTGGGGCGCGATGGACCAGCGGATCCTCGACGCCTTCGACTACTGGAACAAGAACAAGGCCGGCGCCGACTTCGTGGTCGTGGACGGCTCCAGCTACACCAACGACGACGAGTTGCTGCCGGACGAGTTCACGGCCACCGACAAGTTCACCGCGGTCAGCAAGTGGGTGCGCGAGCAGACCGGCGACCTGCCGCTGTGGTGGGCCGAGTACTACGTCGAACCCGCCGACAGCAGGGACGAGCGCGAGGGCTGGTCCGAGGACCGCCGCGTCGCCGTGCAGGCCGCGGGAATGATCGCGCTGGCCAAGGGCGGCACCACCTCCGCCTTCTACTGGAACCCGGAGAACGAGAAGGGCACCGACTGCGCGGGCTGTCTCTGGACGCCGACCAGCGGCGAGGACGGCGGGCAGAAGCTGCCCATGTTCGACCTCGTCAGCCGGTTCAGCAAGGCGTTCCCGCCGGGCACCTCGTACAAGACGGTGCCGGTCGCCGCCGACGACGTGCCCAACGTACGGGTCCTCGCCACCGACGACACGGTCCTGGTGGTCAACACCCTCGACCGGCGGATCAGCGCGAAGGTGGACGGGAAGACGTTCGACATGGCGGCCTACGAGGTCAAGTGGCTCACCCGGTAAGCCGGATGAGCCGCTTCACTCCTCACTTCATCGTCACGAACCGCTGCACCAGCGAGGCCAGCAGCACCGCCAGCAGCGGCAGCGAGAACCAGAAGCTGCTCTGCAACCACCGCAGTTGCCGCACACCCGGCCGGACCGCGACCCGGACCACCTCGCGCGCCGTCAGCAGCACGATCAGCGCCAGCGCCGCGAGGCCCCCGACCACCGACCAGGGCGTCCAGGTCACCTGCGGCCCGATCGGACCCGGATCGGCCTTCGGCGCCTTGCCCGCGGGCTGCTTGGCCAGCGCGTACATGGTGACGTCCGCGTTGACGTAGACCTTCTTCAGCTCCGTCCGCTTGTCCAGGTTCTGGATCAGCCGCGGCTCCCACATCTTCGAGTAGCCGACGTCCAGTTCCAGATACGTGACCTGACTGCGGTTGATCATCAGATACGAGTTCGGTCCCGCGTCCCTGAGCGCCTTGACCAGGCTCGACACCAGCACCGGGTCGGTCGGTGCCGGCGTCGGCACGTACTCGACCTTCTCCATGTCCCGCGCACCCCACGGCATCGCCGGCGTCACGTTGGTGACCGTGTCGTTGCTCAGCCACAGCAGCCGTACCGTCGGATCGTCGTGGGCGTACACATAGTCCATGGCGGCGACCTCGCCGGGCCGGATCCGCTCGAACGGCTCGTTGCCCCAGCGGGCGATCAGGAAGCCGCCCATGAGGAGAAGACCCGCCATGAGGGCGGCCAGCGGGGCCAGGCTCACCCGGTCCTTGTCGCGTTCCTTCGCCGTGATCCCGGTGCGCGGGAACAGGGCGAGCCCCATCAGCAGGGCCGCGCCGGGCAGGGCGAACATGAAGACCCGCAGCGCCATCTCACCGCCGTAGGACTGCATGCCGAAGCCCAGGAACGGTACGAAGGTCAAGGCGAGCAGTGAGCGCTCCCGGTAGTGGTGGTCGCGGCGGCGCCACCAGCCCCAGCAGGCGAACGCCATCACACCGCCGGCCAGCAGCACGCGCGTGTACAGGACGAGCTTGTGCGTCGAACTGCCGCCCTCGATCCGGCCGCCCACCGACGACTGCACGTTGCTGCCGACGCCGCCGACCCCGCCGAACAGTTCGTCGAAGTGCCCGGACCAGTACGGCTCGGCCATGAAGCCCACCCACACGGCCACCATGACGGCGAACAGGATGGGCAGACCGCGCAGTTCGGACTTGCCGAGCAGCACGAGGGCCGTCAGCAGGCCCAGCATCACGAACGGGGTGAGCTGGTGGGCCGGGACGCTCGCCGCGAACAGCCCTATGACGACCATCAGCAGCACGGCCCGCTGGCGCCGGTTCGTCGGTTCGACCTCCGCCTCGCCGGGCCGCTTCTTCGTCCAGATCACCCGCGGGGCGCGGAAGTAGACCAGCAGGAGCGCCGCGAACACCAGGTACAGGAGGTAGGTGAAGCCCTGCGGGGAGAAGTAGTCCTGGCCGACCCAGCCGCTGAGCACGAACACCCACAGGCCGGTCCACTTGGCCCGCCAGCCCGCCCGCATCGAGCGCACCAGCAGGAACATCGGGGCCAGATACAGGAGTTGGATGGCCAGCGGCCACCAGCGGATCAGCCCGGTGAAGTCCGTGACCCCGCAGGCCTCGGCGACGAACGCGGCGGCCGCGAAGAAGCCCGGCCAGCTCCAGCGCGCGTCCAGGTCGGGCACGGCGGAGCCGGTCCGGTCGATGTAGTCGAGGAAGCCCAGATGCTGCCAGGCGGTCGCGAACCGGGGTTCCGTCTCGATCACCGCGGGCAGTGCGTGCAGCGACACGACCGTCGCCAGCAGGGTGATCAGCAGCAGTGCCTTGTGCTCACGGGCCAGCCACAGCAGCGAGGCGAAGGCCACGGCCAGCAGTGCGGCGCCGGCCAGTGTGGGCAGCGGCAGCACGGAGATCAGCCCGAGCCCGCCCATCTCGTCGAGGTCCGCCTCGCCCAGGCGCAGCGCGGGCACCCAGTACAGCAGCAGCGCGGCGGTCAGCAGACAGCCCAGGACGACTCCGGCCCGGCTGGGCTGGAGGCGCTCACGCCACGACAGGAGCGGCGGCTCCTCGGACACCGGTACCTCTTCCCGTACGGGTGGCTCCTCCCGTACGACGGAACGGGCGGCCTCGAAGGGCGCGTCCACCTCCGGCTCGGCCGGACCCTCGGGCACCTCGACCGGTCCCAGCGACGCCTCGGACCCCGGCTCCCGCGCCTCCACCGGAAGCCCGACCTCGGGCAGCTTCGCCCAGGTCGGCCGGTGCGGCTCGGCAGGCGGCCGGGGACGCACCACGGGCGTACCCGTGGGCGGTGTGCCCGGACCCGGCCGGACGTCCGGCCGGCGTTCCAGGTGGTCGAAGTCGACGTGGATGCCGAGGCCGAGCGTGTCCTGGTCGAGCGCCCAGGCGGGCCCGCGCCTGCGGACGCCCAGCGGGACGGTGGCCTCGCGCGCCCCCAGGTCGGCGAGGTCCCCGTCGGGCGCCGCGTCCTCGGGGACGGCCCCCGCGGGCGCCGCCCTGAGGATCTTGTACAGCTTGGGCGCGGCGATCGCCACGATCACGGCGAGCGAGGAGATCTCCGCGACACCGGCGCCGGTCAGCCCCATACGGGGGAGCAGCACCAGGGTCAGCCCGAGCACCAGGGCGCACAACAGGCCCTGGAGCCAAGCCAGTCCGGCGGTACGGCTCTGTGCGCGCAGCACCGCGAAGTACGTCTCCATGACGACCCGCAGCACCGCGCCGACCGCGAACCAGCGCAGCAGCGGGGTCGCCGCGTCGGCGTAGCCCGCGCCGAAGACACCGAGGATCCAGGGCGCGCCGAAGAACAGGACCGCGCACACCGGCAGCATGATCCGGGCCATGCGCCTGAGCGCCGCACGGGTGTTGGAGGCGAGCCGGCCCGGGTCGTGGGAGCCCTCGACCGTGAGGGAGGCGCCCATGTTGATGGCGAGCAGGTTGACCGTGCCGCCGATCGTGGTGGTGATGTAGAAGTACGCGTTGTCCTCGGAGCTGACCTGCGCGGCGACGATCACCGGCACGAGGTAGACCACGGCGAGCGAGAACAGGGAGCCGGTGTAGTCGCCCGCGAGGAAGCGCCCGATCTCCCGCACCGACGGCGGATGCGCGTTTTCCTCGGTGGCCTTCACATGCCGGCCCACCAGCCGCCGGAACACCAGCCAGCCCAGCGGCAGCACCGACACCGCGATCGCCGCGACCCACGACACGAAGACGCCCATGGTGGGGATCGCGGTGGCGAAGGCGACCAGCAGCACCAGCTTCACCGCGGAGAACACGGTGTTGCCGACCGGCACCCACAACGCGCTGCGCAGCCCGGTCAGCACCCCGTCCTGAAGGGTCAGCACCGACCAGGCGACCACCGCGAGCACGAAGAACAGCGCGTGCGAGGGGTCGTTGAGGAACCCGTACGACGGCCCCCACAGCCCCAGCGTGAGCAGGAAGACGCCCGCGGCCAGCGCCACGATCACCGAACTGCCCGCGTAGGTACGGAAGATGAGCCGTCCGGTGGCCCGGCCCGCGACCGGTATGAAGCGGGCCAGGGCGCCGGTCAGGGTCACCGCGGTCAGCCCCGCGAGGAGCTTCATCGCGGCGATCGCGGCCGAGCCCTGGCCGACCGCGGACTCGGAGTAGTGGCGGGCCGCGGCCAGCCAGAAGCCGAGGCCGAGCACGGCGGAGATCCCCGTGTTCAGCATCAGGGCGTAGGCGTTGCGGAACAGCTGGCTGCCGCCCGGCGACCGGCCGAGACCGGGCAGCCGCAGGCGCCGCCCCGGCTGCTCGGGCGCCTCGGTCGCGGGCTCGGTGGCCTCAGGGGTGGTCGTCGTGTCAGACACGGGAACGGATGGCCTTCCGGCGGACCTGTCGTGCTCTTCGGACCATGGCGTACCCCTTGGTGAACGCGCGGTCCCGGGCGAAGTTGCGGGCGATGGCCCGGCCTTCGATCAGCCGACGGAACTCCTCGGCGTCCGTGCCGCGCCGCACGGTGACCCGCAGCAGCGCGTACGGCCCCTGCCGGCGGCGGGCGAGCCCGTTGCCGACGGCGAGGGCCTGGGCGTACCCCGTCTCGCGGACCTTCTCGCGCACCCGGCGGCTGGAGTAGCCGTACGGGTAGGCGAACGAGGCCGGGACGGTGCCGAGTTGGTCCGTCACGATCTCCTTGCAGAGGATCAGCTCACGGCGCAGCGCGTCGTCGTCGAGCTGGTCGAGCTGCGGATGGGTGTGGCTGTGCCCGCCGATCTCGACGCCCTCCGCGGCGAGTTCGCGGACCTGCGGCCAGTCCAGCATGGTGTCCAGGGCGTGGCCGTTGTCGTGCGGGCCGCGCAGCCACCCCGTGGACACGAACAGCGTGGCCGCGAACCCGTGCTTGGCGAGCACCGGCAGGGCGTGCCGGTGCACCCCCTCGTAGCCGTCGTCGAAGGTGACCAGGACGGGCCGCTCGGGCAGCGGACGCCCCGAGCGCCAACTCGCCGCCAACTGGGCGGTGGTGATCGGGGTGTGCCCCAGCTCCCCGACGATCTCCATCTGCGCGGCGAACGCCTCCGGAGTCACCGACAGCTCGCGGGTCGCCTCGTTCGGGTCGGCCGCGATCGCGTGGTACATGAGAATCGGCACACGTGCGTCACCCATGTACGTCCCCCTCGATCCGCGCCACCTGGAACGTGGCGCCGCCCCTGCGGGCCCGGACACTGCCCACCACGTACCCGCCGGCGGCCGTCAGCACCCCCGCGACGATCGCGCCCGCCCGCCGGGGTGGTGTACCGGCGTTCGGACTCGAGGCCCTTGTCCGCGCCGACACTGCGCGCCACCAGCGCCTTCGACAGGCCCTCGGCGTAGGAACGCGTACGGAAGTACCCGAAGTGCTCACGCGCCTCGGGCACCCGGTGGTGGATCACCGCCCGGTCGTCGATCAGGAGGACCGCGTCCGGTCTGGCCCGGGAGAGCCGGATGCACAGTTCGGTCTCCTCGCAGCCCAGCGGCCGCTTGTCGCCGTCCCGCCCGATACCGGTGGCGAAACCGCCGGCCGCGTCGAACGCCGTCCGGCGGAACGAGGCGTTGCCGCCCAGGACGTTGCGCACCCGGACCAGGCCCGGCGGCAGACCCCGGTACGTGCAGCCCACCACCCAGTCGAACTCCTCGGGGAACCAGGCGGGACGGCGCCCCGACGCCCAGATCGGCACCGTACGGCCGCCCACGGCCATCACCCGCGGGTCGGTGTACCCCGCGGCGAAGTGGTGCAGCCAGTCGCGTTCGGCGACGGCGTCGTCGTCGAGGAAGGCGATCACCTCGCCGCGCGAGGCGGCGATCCCGGTGTTGCGGCCCGCGGACAGACCGCGGGGACCCGCGTTGGCGAGCACCCGCACCACGGTGCCTTCCCCGGCCTCCTTGTACTCCTTGGCCAGCCGGTCCAGGAGCGCCGGGTTGTGGTCGACGACCAGCAGCGTCTCGCGCGCCGGATACGACTGCGCCGCGACCGAGGAGACCGCCGCGAGGATGTCCTCCCAGCGGTCCTCGGTGTAGACGCAGATCACGACGGAGATGTCGGGACCGCTCAAGACACCTCTCCCCGGACCGAGTCGAGCATCGGGGAGTGATGGGCCTGGCGGCGCAGCTCACGCCGGTTGGAGCGCTCGCCGAGGATCACCTTGAGCACCCGGAACCCGTCGCGCACGGCCCGCAGATTGCTCGCGCCGTGGATGCGCAGATACTCGTAGCTCGGTATCTCCTGCACCTTCAGGCCCGCCTTGACCACCCGGATGTTGATCAGGGTCTCGATCTCGAAGCCCGTGCAGTCGAGGTCGATCTTGTCGAGGCAGTGCCGCCAGAACGCGTTGTATCCGTAGCAGAGATCCGTGTAGCGGGCGCCGAACTTGCGGTTGACGATCGTGCACAGCGCCCAGTTGCCGAGCTTGCGGATGAAGGTCATGTCGTCCGTGCCGCCGCCGTTGGCGAAGCGGGACCCCTTCGCGAAGTCCGCGCCCGAGAGCAGGGCGGAGACATAGCTGAGGATCTCGTGGCCGTCGGCCGAGCCGTCCGCGTCGACCATCACGATGATGTCGCCGGTGCACGCCTCGAACCCGGTGATCAGCGCGTCGCCCTTGCCCTTGCCGCGCTGCTTGACGACCTTGACCTCCGGCCACAGCCCGCGGGCCACTTCGACGGTGTCGTCGGTGGAGTTCCCGTCCACCAGGACCACTTCGTGGATCCAGTCGGGCAGGGTCTTGAAGACGTACGGAAGATTCTCCGCCTCGTTCATGGCGGGAATCACCACACTCACCGGCGGCGCGATGGCCAGGTGAGTGGAGACAGGCCGGTACTTCCCGGCCGTGGACGGATCCTGGCCCGTGGTCGCCGAGCGCAGAACTGAGCTCATGAGTCTGGTTCCCTCTCGTCCGGCTGGACCGCCCGCCCCTGGGCGGCCCGGCTGTTGTCCGGTTCGAAAGGGGGGTTTGTTTCACCTACGGCATGCCGAAAGGAATCTCCGAGCACGCCCGGGTGAGCTGGCAAAGCCGGCCGACGGACGAAACGGCCGCCGGTCGCGCGGCACGACTCGGTCACTTGTGCGGTCACCGAGCACGGCACCCCCCTACCGCGCCCCGCCCCGGTCCGTCGCGGTCCTTGAGCCCTCCCCTAGTACCGCTGGGTGACGTTCCGACACGGGTGAGATGTATGACGGTATTGACGATTGAACCCGTATGGCAAGACCTGGAACCAGGCCTCACGTTTTTGTTGGTTTGACCGTTACGGAACCTATGGGGTCCGCGAACGGATTCTTCCCATCCTCTTGAGAATCCGGTCCGCCGGCTCGAAGAGCTCCGGCCGCGACTGGACGGTGTTGCGCAGCGCCCGGACCGGGGCGCGGCGCGCCCTGTGCCCGAGTGCGACCGGGTGACGCCGGGTCACCCACCCCTCCGACACGGTGATCTCCCGTGTCTTCAGGGAGTCCTTGTACTCCTTCTGCCCCCGCCCGAGATCCAGATACGCGATGCCGTCCGCGGCGGCCGCCTCCGCCATCCGCAGATGCAGCACCAGGCCCGGCGAGTACTTCGAGAACGCCGGGTCGTACGCCGGGAACCAGCAGGCCAGCACCCTTTCGCTGCGCAGTCCGAAGTGCGCGGCGATCGGCTTGCCGCCCGCGTACAGCACCGACAGGATCCCCGCGAACGGATCGGAACGGGTGTGGAAGAGGCGCTCCACGAGATGCGTGATCCACTCGTGCGCGAAGCGGTCGCTCCGTCCGGTCCTGCGGTACTGCGCGGACTTCCAGTCCATCAGGGTGCGCAGGGCCGCCGGATCGCGCTCGTCGTGCACATAGCGCATCTCGCCGGCGTCCCGGCCGAGCCTGCGCTCCTTGGCGAGCGTGGTCCTGGTGAACTTCGGTGCGTGGGACCTCAGATGGGCCAGATAGGCCTCGTATCCCTGGTCGACGTCCATGACCGGCGACGGGAAGCTGTCGGTGGCCCCGACCGCGAACGCCTCCTGGCCCTCCACCAGGTGGTCGAACTCCCACACGGCGAGCCCGCAGGCGCGCAGCAGCTCCCGCGCGTCCCACGCGAACCCGGGCCGGTGCACCAGGCCCTGGGCGTCCGAGACACCGAGTCCGACGGCCCGGCCCACTCCGGTGACGCTTCTCTGGTACGGGAAGAACGCGGCGGGCTCCCCGCCCTCGCGCACCACCGCGATCCGCACACCCCGCCGGTACCGGCCCACCGCGAGCGCGAACTCGGGGGACAGGAACGGGTTCGACAGCTCCGGCGAGCCCTGGAGATGGGCCTTGGACTGCAAGGACGTCCATGCCGCCCGGTCGGCGGCGCTGAGCTCGCCGGGGCGGTACACGCTGATGTCCACGTCAGGGAGTCCGTCCCGTCGTCGTACGGCCGCGTCGGCGCCGCACCCAGACCAGCAGGAGAAGAAGGGAGCTGATCGCGGTCACGGCCACGATCCCGCCGCGCCACGACCAGCGGTGTGTGGCGAGCATGCCCTGAGCCACCAGCATGTTGACGACGACCGAGCCCGCGAGCGCGGTGATCACCCGGCCGAGCGGTTCGAGGCCGCGCAGCGCGGCGGCGATCGCCACGGCGGGCGCCGTCAGCAGGAAGAACAGCGTGAACGGGCCGCGCAGCGGTGAGTCCGAGCCGACGAGCGCGAGGATCGCGCCGAAGCCGCCGACGGCCGTCGCGGCACCCGCGAGCAGCGGCGACAGGTCTGTTGATGATGCCCTGTTACCTATGGTCTGCATTGGCGACTTTGCCCCCCGACGCGCCGGATGCGAGGCTTCAATGTCGCGCAGCGCTACCAGGGTCGTCAAGGGCGTAACGAGCCCCGGAGGTGCTCAGCACCTCCGGGGCCCGGACTGCGGGGTGTTACGGGACGAGCTTCAGGAGCTTGTTGGGCGAGCCGGTGCCCGCGCTGGTGACCACGCCGGAGGTGGCGCCGTTCACCAGGGCCGAGGCGACCGTGGCCGGGGTGGCCGAGGTGTGGCTCGCGAGGTAGACCGCCGCGGCGCCCGCCACGTGCGGGGTCGCCATCGAGGTGCCGGAGAGCGTGGCGGTGGCGGTGTCGCTGGTGTTGTAGCCGGCGATGATCGAGGAGCCCGGCGCGAAGATGTCCAGCGTGGAGCCGTAGTTCGAGTAGCTGGCCTTGGCGTCGGTGCTGGTGGTCGCGCCGACCGTGATCGCGGTGGAGACGCGGGCCGGGGAGTACGAGGAGGCGTTGGCGGCGCTGTTGCCCGCCGCGACCGCGTAGGTCACACCACTGGCGATGGAGTTGGCGACCGCGGTGTCGAGCGAGGTGGAGGCGGAGCCGCCGAGTGACATGTTGGCGACCGACGGGGTGGTGTGGTTGTTGGTCACCCAGTTGATGCCCGCGATCACCCCGGCCGTGGTGCCCGAACCGCTGTTGTCGAGCACCCGGACCGCCACGATGTTCGCCTTCTTGGCGACGCCGTAGGTGGTGCCCGCGATGGTGGTGGCCACATGGGTGCCGTGGCCGTTGCCGTCGCCTGCGGAGGTGTCGCCGTCGACCGCGTCGTAGCCGTAGGAGGCGCGGCCGCTGATCTGGGTGTGGGTGATGCGCACGCCGGTGTCGATGACGTAGACCGTCACGCCGCTGCCCGCGGTGTCCGGGTAGGTGTACGTGCCGGAGAGCGGGAGCGCGGCCTGGTCGATGCGGTCCAGGCCCCAGGGGGCGCTGGACTGCGTGGTGTCGGCCAGCTTGACGGTCTGGTTCTGCTCGACGTGGGCCACGGCCGGGTCGGCCGCCAGTCTCCTGGCCTCGGCCGCGGAGAGGGTGGCGGAGTAGCCGTTCAGTACGGTGCCGAACGTCTTCTTGACCGTGCCGCCGTACTCCTTGACGAGGTTCTTGCCCGCGGCCGAGGACGCCTTCAGGCCCGCGGAACCCGACTTGAGCGTGACGATGTAGCTGTCCTTGATCGCCGTGGGGGAGTTGGCGGCAAGGACCTTGCCCTCGGCCGGAGCGGCCTCGGCGGGGAGGGCGGTGAGTCCGCCCACGAGGGCGGCGGTCGCCAGGCTGGTTATCGCGGCGAACCGGAACTTACGCAGTGGTGCCATACGAGGGAGTCCTCCTCTTAGGCGACGCGCGCTTGGGTGAGGGCGCGTCAGTGGGGGGTGCGCGTCATGACGCGCACGACCGGGAGCGTCGCGTTCCGCTACCGGCTGGAGTAAAGACTGGGTGATCTACGGGTGTAGATCAAGGCAGTTGAATGCTCGTCAACAAATTTGTCATGTGCGCGTAATCAAACACACTGTGAACACACAGGAACACGGTGGGTAAGTGCGGAAAAGTCTTGGCATGGACACTTCCCGTCAACACGCGTAGTTGCTACGACGGTTGAGGCAGAGATCCTGCTAAAGGGAGGTTCCATGAGACGTTCCCGATTTGCCGCTTACGTCACCTCGCTCCTCCTCGCCGTCGGCGCCGCACTGGCGGGGGCAACCCCCGCGCAGGCCGCCACCGGCCCCTACGTGGCCCTCGGCGACTCCTACTCCTCCGGAGTGGGCGCCGGCAGCTACATCTCCTCCAGCGGCGACTGCAAGCGCAGCACGAAGGCGCACCCCTACCTCTGGGCCGCCGCCAACTCACCCTCGTCGTTCGCCTTCACGGCCTGCTCGGGCGCTCGAACGGGTGATGTTCTGGCGAACCAGCTCGCCCCGCTGAACAGCGCCACCGCCCTCGTCTCCCTCAGCATCGGCGGCAACGACGCCGGCTTCTCCGACGTCATGACCACCTGTGTGCTCCAGTCCGACAGCTCCTGCCTGTCCCGCATCAACACCGCGAAGGCCTACGTCGACTCGACGCTGCCCGGCCAACTGGACAGCGTCTACTCGGCGATCAGCACCCGCGCCCCGAACGCCCACGTCGTCGTCCTCGGCTACCCGCGCTTCTACAAGCTCGGCACCACCTGCGTCGGCCTCTCCGAGACCAAGCGGAAGGCGATCAACGACGCCGCCGACTACCTCGACGCCGCCATCGCCAAGCGCGCCGCGAACCACGGCTTCACCTGGGGCGACGTCCGCTCCACCTTCACCGGCCACGAGCTCTGCTCGGGCAGCTCCTGGCTGCACAGCCTCAACTGGCTCAACATCGGCGAGTCGTACCACCCCACCGCGGCCGGCCAGTCCGGCGGCTATCTGCCCGTACTGAACAGCGCCGCCTGAACCGTCACTCGGTATCCGAAGGAGAAGGGGAGGCCCCGTCCGTCGGGGTCTCCGTCTCGCACGTCACCGAGAACGGCACCGAGTTGGACGTCACGTGCTGCGGGTCCTGGACCTCGACACTGATGTCGCTCTCGAACGTCCCGCTGTCGTCGTTCGTCGTCGCGACCACCTTGTCCTGCTTGGAGGTGCCGCCGCCCGCCGGGAACGACAGGGTCTTCCAGCCGTTGTCCATGACATCGCCGTCCGACGACACCCAGCGGTAGCGCACCTGCGCCGGCACCCGGCTCACCGTGATCGTCGCCGTGAAGGCGGGGGCCTCGGCGTTCGGCGGCGGACACGTCCCCGTGTACTCCGTGTTCGCCCCCGCGAGCGTGGCCTGGACGGTCACCGGCGGCGGAGCGCTCGTCGTGCCCTTGTCCGGGGTGGAAGGGGGCGGCGGCTCCTCGCTCTCCTCGTCCGTCCCGGTCGGTGTGATCTCACCCGTGGACCGGCTCGTCTCGTTGTTCCCCTGCTTGCCCCCGCCGTCGTCGCGGTTCAGCAGGGCGTACGTCAGTCCCGCGATCGCGAACGCCAGAGCGGCGAGGCCCGCGATCAGGACCACCGCGGCACGGCGGTTGCGGTCGGGCGGCTCGGGGGACGTCCTGGTGGTCGCGGCGGCCGGCGTGGGGGCCGTGGGCGCCGTCGGGAAGGGGGCCGGCGGCGGCTCCTCCCGGTAGCCGGCGATCGTCGGTGTGTACGGGACCGGCGGGACGGGTTCGGTGCGCGTGGTGCCCCCCGCCGCGACGAGCCGCAGATCCTGCTCGGCACGGTCGGCCGACAGCCGCTCCGCCGGGTCCTTGCGCAGCAGGCCCTCGATGACGGGGGCGAGCGGACCGGCCCGGTAGGGGGTGGGCAACTCCTCGTCGACGATCGCGCGCAGGGTGCTGAGCGGGGTGTTCTGGCGGAACGGCGAGTTGCCCTCGACCGCCGCGTACAGCAGCACGCCCAGCGACCACAGGTCGGACTCGGGGCCGGGGGTACGGCCCAGCGCCCGCTCCGGCGCGAGGAACTCGGGCGAGCCGATGACCTCGCCGGTCATGGTGAGCGCCGAGCTGCCCTCCACCTGGGCGATGCCGAAGTCGGTGAGCACCACGCGGCCGTCGTTCGACAGCAGCACGTTGGCCGGCTTCACGTCCCGGTGCAGCACCCCCGCCTCGTGCGCGGCCCGCAGCGCGGAGAGGATCTCGGCACCGATGTGGGCGGCCCGCTGCGGGGGCAACGGGCCCTCCGCGTCCAGGACGTCGGCCAGCGAGACACCGCGGACCAGCTCCATGACGATCCACGGGCGGCCGTCCTGCGTGGCCACGTCGTACACCGTCACCACATTGCGGTTGGAGACCCGGGCCGCGGCCCACGCCTCGCGCTCGAGGCGGGCGTACATCCGCTCGACGTCCGAGACCGCGAGACCCGAGGGTGCCCGTACCTCCTTCACCGCGACCTCGCGGTGCAGCACCTCGTCGCGGGCGCGCCACACGGTCCCCATACCGCCCTCGCCGAGCGGTGACAGGAGGCGGTAGCGGCCCGCGATCAGACGTTCACTGCCCGGTTCTTCGGACACGGGCGTCCCCCATTCGCAACTCCGCGTGACTTAGCGTCATTTCTCCCCAAAAGTAGCTCAGCCAAGTGCGGATGCCGCCCCCTTGAGCACCAATCCGGCCCCGAGTCCCACCACGAGGAGTGCCGACATCAGGGGCGCGGACCTGCGGACGAGCGCCGTCACCGGATGTGTGGTCCAGCGGGGACGCCGGTCCAGCAGCCGATTCATCCCGGTACCCAGCTTCACGACGGCGAACCCCGCCGCGGTGAGAGTGAGCGCGAGACCGACGCCGTACGCCACGACCAGGAGGAAGCCGAACCAGGCCTGTCCGAGCGCCATGGCGCCGACGAGGACCTGTCCCTTAGACAAATCT
>NZ_JABERD010000048.1 GCF_013044505.1 Streptomyces sp. S3(2020)
GGATGTGCTCGCGAAACACCCGTCGCTCCGCGGTCAGCCCACCCCCTTGCGGATACCTCATATGACCGGCCTACTGCGAGAACCAACGCTTGTCAGCCCCTGCGACATCACGCCAACAAGGTCAGTAACCGGAAGCGGCCTTCCCGTCCTCGTTCACCAGTCCTGGCCTGAGGTCAGCTTCTCCGCGTCCGCGTCCACGAACCGGTATGCCGACGCGACGAAGCAGAACTCGTCACAGATCCACTCCCGTGCCACCGTCACGAACCGCGAGGATTCCCGATGACTGACGATCTTCACCGAAGTCATCCACCCACGACCGGCACGAGTGTCGAGAACCCTGCATACACCAAACCCGTGACCTGCAACTTCACGATGCACACTGCCCATTGGGTAGTCCGCCGAAATGCAGTTGGCAAAGTTCGTCAGAAGCCCTTGTGCCGCAGCCACCACCGGAGTGGCTTGTGAACATGGGCGAGGATGTGAGCGGGGCGCCGCAGGACAGGCGGGTACTCCAGGTGGGCGAGTCCGTCGGCTGCGGAGTCCACGATGTTGCGCACCAAGTTGCGCCCACGGTTGTCGGGGAGACTCTTCAGGTCGCCGAGGAGTCCGGGCGATGAGGCGTCCAGCATGGATGCCATCTGCGCCGAGAGGGTCTCGCGATTGACCTTCTCGCTCGTGAGCACCGCCAGCTGTGTCTCTCGAATCCAGTCCTCGTTCTGCCCAAGCACATGACCGAGGTGGGCAACGGCATCCAGACGACCGATCAACCAGTCCCAGTCCCGCCAGCTCGCATCGCCGAAGGCACCGAAGTGGGCAAGTTGGGTCCCGTAGAGCTTGTGTTCGGCGCTTTCCCGGGCTTGGGCTCTCAATGGGGTGTTGAGTACGGGCATATCCACATCCGGGCCGAGCCGCAGGAATTCGAACGGCGCAACAGCGCGCGATGGGGAACGGGCTTGGAAGGCACGAGAGATCACTTCGACGTTCAGGGCACATTGCACGACCTCGTCGTGGCCGAGTCCGGGCATGGCCGCCTCACAGTAGGACGTCGAGGCTTCGCCGACGAGCCAGGCCAGGGTGTTGCGCGTACGGAGTTCGTCAATGACTTCGTTGACGATGGCCGCGATGTCCCTGGCCTGGGCCTCGCCCGACTCATCCAGCCTCTCCCGCAGGGTGTCAGTAAAAGCCTGTTTCACGGCGTCGATCCGTGGGAGCCATTTGGTGCTCAGCTCGAAGAGACCTTTGGCTACATTGGCCTCTCCAGGAGCGTCTTCCAGGCGCTGCCGCAGGTCGCGTACGAGCAGGCGAACCGTCCGCTCCGCTCCGGCCACCCCCCACTGCCAATCGTCCTCTGCCAAGCCGATAGCCCCTACTTCTGGCACCCATCGTGGGACTGTGCCGCCTAGGTCTTCGGAAGTTTGTGCTGTTTGCGTTGGTGCCAGGGATGCGGTCGCAACCAGTCGACGAGCGTCAAAGATGCCACCGATGATCCGCCCGCCGCGGTAGGTGGGCAACAGCAGTTGGGCCGTGGCCGTTGCCTGTTCGCGTTGGTCAGGATCGTTGAGCAGGGTGGCAAAGAACTCCTGGCTGTCCACGCCGAGCCCGTCCGCTTGGCCAAGGAGCGATTGAATGGCCTCCACGTCGGTCCGCAGGTCTGCTTCCCGTGGAAGCTGGATCGCCGAGCCCAGGACATGAGTCCATCGTGGTTCGGAATACTGGTCCGCGGCTGGGGTCAGAACACCGGCGGAAGGGACCACGTACGCCAGAAGGCGCCGCACGCGACCGGAAAGCTCGCGCTTGGCAATGGCCTCCAGTACCGGCCCGAAGGGCGCGTTGTCCAGTACACCGCCGTCCATGAGCCACGACGGGCGGCCGACTCCTCCCGTCCGCAAGGTGGCGGGCAACTCCGACTCGCAGACCGGCGCGAAGGCCAGGGGGTAAGCAGCGGAGGATCGTGCGACCGAAGCGAGCGCGTTCGGGAATCCGGTGGCCTGAGCGAAGTCGTCACGGGGAGTGGCTGTGAATACCTCCTCCCAGGGGCGCTGCCCCTCCGCATCAGCTCGGTAGGTGTACTGACCGGCGCGCTTCTCAAAGCAATAGACCCGACGATGGTCTGGGCAGGCCATGGAGTTGCCGAAGGCATCCAGATACAGCTGCGAGTCCGGCCCGGTCGAGGTCGCCGTTACAAACAGGGTGACCGGCGGCGAGAGGCGCGGTTCGTCTGGCTCCTGAATGCTCTTTAGCACTCGGTCGACGGCATGGGCGAAGAAGGTTCCGTCCAGGATCGAGGGACGCGGCCCGGCGCCCGGCCGCGGCAGGAGCTTGTCGAACTCCAAGGCCGCGTCTTCTCGCCAGATATTTTTGAGCTTGGGTGAGGCTGCCTCTGGACCCGATGCGCCTGCGTCGGATGCCGGGTCCAGTGCGGTACCTCGCGCAATCGCAGTGGCCAACAAAGTGCCGTTCAGGCCTCCGGCGCTCGTACCTGCCACCACGTCGACGATGACCCGACGCCGCAGGCCCCCCAGCGGGGAGTCGCACGCACCGCGCCACCGTTTGAAGACCGGCTGGTCGTTCTCACGCACCATCCCAGGAACCACTTGTAGATCGGAGGCGCGCCGCAGTAGATCGATCTCGTGCGTGACCCCGCCCATCCAGACCGCGAGGCTGACACCCCCGTTCATCACCAGCGCAACGCGGATCTCTTCCTCGTGTTCCGACATGTTCACCACTCTGGCTCAGCGGCGCTTGTGCCGCGCGTTGGCCAGCACCAATAGGGTTGGGCTGGCGCTCGGCCCTGGGGCTATTCTCGGTACTTCAGCATCCCCTGTGGAGGGTCACCGTTTGGGTTCAGGCCGTGATTGAGTGAACGCTGACGCCCGCCGCGGGTGCTCGGCCGGCACCGCCGAACAGTCCCGTACAAGCGGCATGTCAGACGGCCCAAACATCGGGGGTTCTGCCCGCAGCATGCCGATGTCGGCCAGGCAGTCTCCGCCGAGTGCGACGGCCAGTGCCACATCCAGCGGGATCTTGCCCGGGTCGTGCACCGCCCGCGTCCTGCGCCAGGGCGCGAGCGCCGCCGATATCGCGGTGTCCAGGCCGGACTTGCGGATTGTCTCGACCAGCAGCACCGACCCGGTCTGTGAGACCGCCCCACGGCCGCCGCCCTCGACACGGACACGCGGGTACGACCCGCTACGCCTCTTCATCTGGAGAGTGCTTCTTTCCTTGCACCTGACAGGCCCCTCGATAAGTCCCATCGTTGCAGGTCAGCAGCACTCTCCACTTATTTGATCAACACCCGGACGGTCCCACTCGCGGCATCCGATCGAGGCATGACTGTTGCCCCGCGCAGCTCCCCGGTCGGCGTCCGTAGCAGCCGTTGCACACACCCCATGATTCCCGCGTCGTCCTCCTCCGCAGCGACCAGCAGCCAGGGCCCTTCGGCCTTGGCGAAGCCGGTGTGGGACAGGGCATGTTGCACAGCGGCATGAGAGTGTCGGGCATCGGAGGCTTCCAGCGGACGCGGAGGGTGGGCGTCCCTGCCGGCAGGGACGCCCTGGCGCGGGCGCAGGGGTCCTTGGACGACGGGGCGCCGGGTCAATGGTCCCGGATTTACGAGCATTCCCAGAGAAGGACGGCCCCTTGACTTACCCCCGAGCGGGCGCGTTGATGGACTCTAACTGCCCTCCGACATCAGTGAGTTGATGCGCAATGGTGGTGCGGAATCTCTTCAAGTTCGTCTCGGTGCGGCCACCGGCCCCGGCGGCGGCCGACGACACCTGCAGCCTGGTCAACAGGACGGCGGGCGATGAGTTCGTGAAAGAAGTCGAGGCCTGGCGCAAGGCGCACCAGGGGACGTCGCTCCGCCAGGCCCGCCGGACTGTCTCCGCCGACCTCATCAGGTCCTCGCAGTACTTTGCCCGTAGCGACGTCTGGAAGGATCTCCGCCCGCTGAGCAAGAACATGCGGGACTACCTCGGCCGACTGTGCCGAACAGAGGGCCAGAATTGGGTGGAGAGTAGAGAGAGCTCAGCCGCCGTGCTGCGCGAACAGGTCCGTGCCCTGATCGACGACCCGGATCGGTTCGCCGAAGCCAAGCGCATCGTATGGCGCAGCTACTACGCGAACGCCCTGGCCCCTGAGATCCGCCCTGGCGACCGCCCCGAACTGCTCGACTGGATACGCATCCTGGCCGCCGTGGAACGGCTCCGCCCGCCCCAGGACGAGGCCGACTGGCGATACGATGCCGAGGGCTGCGCCTGCGTCGCACGGCTGGACACGGCCCGCGTGAACCTGCCGCACGAGCTGTTCGTCGAGCCGCCGGGCGCAACTCCCGTTCCGGAAAAGCCCGACGACTCCCTCGAGGAGGACATCGCCCGGCTCGTCGAGTCCATCGGGCGGCTGCGCGCGGCCCGGCGCAACCTCGACCAGTTCTACCGGCGCAGGATCGGCCGCCTGCGGCTCGACCCGCTGCCGGATGACGACGACGTGGTCCTGCGCCCGCCTTGGTTGCTCACCGGCGACGACGCCGACCCGCTGCGCGACGTGGCCACCGAGCTGCGCCGCCTCGGCCTCCCCTTCGAAGGGGCGATCGTGCCCGAGGTGGCCCAGGTCCTGGACGAGGAGATCGCCGCCGACACGGCCGCGCTCACCGTCCTGCAGACTCGCGTCGAGGTCCGGGGCATCGGCGCGCAGGCCCTGGCCCGGCGCACCGTACGCGGTCTGCACCCGCCCACGGTGGGGGAAACGGCGGGAGAAAGCGCCTCATGAAACCTGCCATCACCCCGCTCGGCATCGGGGACCTCAAGGTCACCAAGCAGCGACTGGTGCGCTACGTTGCGAGCGAGGTGGCCCACATCGAGAACGTGCTAGCCCGCGAGCGCAGGGGCCGAGAGCACCGTCGGCTGCGACAGGTCGAGGAGACCCTCACCCTCGAACACGAGCGGGAGGAGGAGAACCGGCGCGACCTCCAGAGCACCGAACGCTTCGAGATCGAGGCCGAATCGCAGCGGACCATCACCTCCGAGACCAGCCTGGAGGCGGGCCTCGAACTGTCGGCGGGATACGGCCCGGTGCAGCTCAACGCCTTCGCCAAGTTCGCGGACAACACATCCAAGGAAGAGGCCGACACCAACTCCACCAAATACGCCAAGGAAGTCGTGGAGAAAACGGTGTCACGCGTCCTTGAGCGCGCCCGTGAGGAACGCCGCACCCGCACCTTGGAGGAAGTCGAGGAGACCAACACTCATGGATTCCGCAACGATTCGGCGGAGCACGTCACGGGCGTGTACCGCTGGGTGGACAAGGTGTACCGGCAGAAAGTGGTCAACTACGGCAAGCGCCTGATGTACCAGTTTTCGGTCCCCGAACCCGCCGCCTTCTACATCTTCGCGCAGCGGCACCACCACGAGAACAAGGTGCTTCCGACGAAACCGCCAGTGCCGAGCATCTTCGGGTTCGGGGACGGTTCGCCGCTGATCCCGTCGCAGATCTCCCGCGTCAACTACCGCAGCCTGGTCGCGCTCAGTGGAGCAACCGGGGTGGAACCACCACCACCTGCGAGCGTCATATTGACCACCGAACTGTCACGCGAGATACCGACAGCGGCGGGCGGCCTTCCACCGCCTTTCGCCTTCACTCACGAGGGCATCACCATTCCCAAAGGCTATTGGGCCGTGAACGGCTGGTACACGAGGAGCCTTCGTGCCGAGGTCTGGGCGACATTCAACCTCATCATCGGAGGAGACCTGAAGACCAGATCCGCACCTGCGCATTTCGCTCCGTTCGTGTGCAACAACTCGGAGGGAAAGCTGGGAGTCACCGGTGAAGGGGTGGGCGTCCACGCCTTCGCGGTTTCCGTCTTGCTCGAATGCCAGCTGACCCCCGAGGCCTTCCATACATGGCAACTGGCCACCTACCAGGCCATCATGAACGCCTACCGCGAACAACTCCTCGATTACGAGGAACGCGTCGCCGTCACCGAGATCCAGCAGGGTGTCGCGATCGGCGGCAACAATCCGCTGCTCAACCGCGAAATGGAGAAGGAAGAACTCAAACGCGCCAGCCTCACCCTGTGGGCGGGCGGCGCGACCGACCTCGCGGACGGGGTCCAGGACATGGCCACGCATTCCCGGCCCGACCTTCCGCCGGTACTGCTGCGCGACAACGCGGTGGCCAACGCGACCGCCCTCGACTTCTTCGAGCGCGCTTTCGACTGGCGGAACATGACCTACACCCTGCACCCCTACTTCTGGGGCCGGGAATCGACTTGGCTGGACCGGGCCTCCATGAAGAGCACTGATCCGCTGCTCGAACGCTTCCTCAAGGCCGGTGCGGCCACCGTCGTCGTGCCCGTGCAGCCCAGCTTCACTGAGGCCGTGCTCTGGTACCAGCTCACCGGCGAGATTTGGACCGGCGGCCCGGTCCCGGAACTCAGCTCCACCGACGACCCCGACGCCGCGCTCTACAACAGCTATCTGAGCGAGGTCGAGGACGAGACCGACCTCGTCGACATCGACCGCGAGGTGGAGATCGACAAGGACGACCCGGACTCCTGGACGGTACGCCTGCCCACCACGCTGGTGTGGCTCCAGCCCGGACCGGAACTCCCAGACCTGGAACCCGAACCGGACGACAAACTGGTTGAGGAGTAGCGGCCGCCATGGCGACGACGTACCGGAACTTCAGCGACGTACCGGGCCTCCAGGTCGAGGTCGATGACACCGGGGGAGCGGCGGCCGACCCGAGCCTGTCCGGGCTCCTCGACGGCGTGCGCACCCTCGTCGTGCAGGCGGCCGCGCGCCTTGGGGAGCTGCCGCCCGAACAGCGCCCGACCGAGCTGGCCCTGGCGTTCGGCCTCAGGGCGGTGAACGGCGGCTTTGCCGTCGGCCAGGACGCCGAGCGGGCCAACTTCCGTGTGTCCCTGTCCTGGTCGCAGCAGCCCGCCGCGCCGGAGCATGAGATACCGGGCTTCCCCGGTGCGTGAGCCCATGAGTGCCTGAGCCATGTGGACCTACGTGATCCCCCGGAGCACGACGCTCTACGAGGCGGTGCTCACCGAGATCAGGGGCCGCCGTGCGGCCGTGCTGAGCTTCCGGCTCAACCAGTTCGACCACCGGCCGCGCCGCGTCCTGCTGATTGAGGAGGAACGGGTCACGGAGGATCAGCCCCTGCCGTTCGTCTGGGGCTTCTCGCACGGGTCGCACGCGTCTCCTGGATCGCCGCCCGGCCCCCCGGTCCTGAAGGTTGTCGCCGCGCCGGGGGCCTCTGTACAACTCGACGGGTTCCCCGACGCCTGGACCCCCGGACCCGGAATGCCGGACCTGCACCTGTACCGGGTGCAGCATCCCGAAGTACTGCCCCGCCTGGCCTCCGACATCCCCTCGACGCACCTGGTCGGCACATACGAAGTGGCCAAGTACACGGTCATGGGGACGCTACCGGGCGCCACCCCGGAGGATCCGCCCCGGCCCTACTCGATGGCGCTCGACCAGAGCCGACGCTTCGTCGTACGACACGATCTGAACGGCACCGTGATCCACCACATGGACACCGGCGACGAGTGGACCATCACCGTGCCCGCGCTGTCCCGGGACCCCCAGGCCGCGCTCGACGCCAAGGCCCGCTACACCTTCGAGATCGACCTCGACGCCCAGCCACGGCCCGTGCTTCGGCTCGTCACCACACCAGGTGTCACGGTCACCCTCATGTCGCCGTCCTGGCCGCCGTTGTTCCGGTACCCGGGCGAAGAACGGCCCGCGCCGCCGCCCCTCACGTACTCCTGGGAACGCTGGGAGGTCGACCGCATCCGTGACGTGCCGCCCCTGGGCGCGCCGCTCGAACCGGGCGCGGGGTGGCGCGCCGGCTCCGTGGATCTCCCGGCGGAGCTGCGGACGCAGATCCTCGCGGCGCAGCTGGCGTTCGACGTCACGATCGGATTCGTACCGGTCCTGGGCGACGTGGTCGACATTGCGGAACTGCTGTACGGAGTGACCGCCGGCCGCGACAAATGGGGTAGGCGTCTCGACGCCAAGGACCTGGCGTTGCTCGGCGTCGGCGCCGTACTGCCCTTCGTCGGCGGCGCGGCCCTCAAGGGCGCGCGCCGCCTGGTGCGTCATTTCGCCGAGCACGCCGACGACGCGGCCGACCTGGCCCGGCGCGTCCGCGAGGCCGGCCTCAGCGCCGAGGACTACGCGGTGATCTCGAAGATCCAGGCCATGGTGAAGGCCGGAAAGCGGCCACCGCACGAAATGTGGAAGCAGGCTGTCGCCATCCTGGACCGCATCCCTGGCTCCGAGCCTTCCATCGCGACGCTGCTCAACGCGAACGGCAGCGGCTTCGCGCACGTGCAACTCCAGGAAGCGTATGAGCGTTACGCCGCCAGACAGGGCCGCAAGAAGAGGCCGAAGCAGGACCCCGTGGAGTGGGCCCGCAGCGTCACCCACGGCGAGGCCAGAGACCTCTTCGTCACACTGCTCGGAAAGGACTACGCGAAGCTCCGTGCCGTCGGACAGGCGCCTCCGCTGAACCTCCTCGACATCCCCCGCCCCGACGGCTACACCGACGAACTGCTTCAGGCCCACCTTGACCTCGTACGGAAACACCCCCGGCTGTGGGAGCGCCTGGGCAAACTGCTGGCCGAGGGACCGGACGAGGGCGCGGCGAGCATCGGACTGCTGCGTCGAAAGGTGTCGGCGGGCCGCTTCCGCATCCTCAAAGGGAATGTGGCGGAGATCTTCTCTGAGGCCATCCAGCACACCGAACTCAAGCGAATCGCTCAGTCGGACAGGAAATACAGGAGCGCTGTGCTCGTCAGCGGAGTCAAGATCCGCCTGAAGGACGGCAAGGAACTGTCAGCGGCCAAGCTGTTCTCGGACAACATCATCGTTGTGAAGCACGGCAACCGCGTCCAGATCCTCGCGGTCTTCGAGGTCAAGTCGGGCTTCAAGGGCGGGGAAGAAGTCGCCGAACAGATCTTCGAGTGGATCGAGGGGCGACTCACGGACGGCAGCCAGATCGTCTTCCCGAAGGGCACCAAGTTCACCTCGGCCAAGGGACGGAGCTGGACCACCCGGAGCGAGATCGCCTACACGTGGAACCCCGAGAACCCCGACGTTCCCACGATCACCGGCCTGGCGGGCGCCGGTCACCGCCACCTGATCACCGCGCGCGGTGCCTCGGCGCTCGGCGTCGACTCGGGCACGCGGACGTCGTCGAGAGTGACGACCCACCAACTAGACCAGACATCAGTCCAGTTGGACTTCCTGTGCGCCGAGGTCCTGCTCGACCGGACGGCCCTGTCCCTGCCCTTGCCCAAGGGGCCCCTGGTACCGCCCGCGGCGCATTGACCGGGGCCCGTTCTGTGCCGCACCGCGGCCCGGCTCATCGTGCGGCGCGTGAAGCGCCTCAACCCCAAGAACGTTCCTCAGGGCCAGGCCGAGCTGTTCGGTGTCTGGCGCCACCACGTCATCTTCACCGACAGCCGTTTCACCCTCGTCCAGGCCGAGCCGATGCACCGCGAGCACGCCGTCGTGGAACAGGTCTTCGCCGACCTGGAGGACTCCGCGCTCGGCCACCTGCCCTCGGGTAAGTTCACCGCGAACGCCGCCTGGCCGCCACCGCCTACAACCTCACCCGGGCCGCCGGACACCTTGCCTCCACCTTCCACGCCAGGGCACGCACCGGCGCCATTCGCCGCCACCTGATCAACATCCCGGCCCGGATCGCCACCGGCGCCCGCCGCGCCACCCTGCACCTGCCGCAACGCTGGCGCTGGGAAGCCGACTTCACCGACCTGTGGACGACCACCGGACAGCGCATGACCACCTGACCCACGCCACCGCACCGACGGCCCGCGACCAAGGAAGACTTCGGAGACCCCGCACCGGACGGTCACCCGTCGCAACGCGCTGCCCGCACCCGAAAAGCCACCGGAACCCTGCCCGAGATCGAAGATCAGCATTCACGCGGTGGATCGAGGGTCAAGTGAGGCGCGCAAGTGTACGGAGGCCGGGACAGCGGGGCGCTGATTCTCATCTGTGTTGTCCCTGCTACGACTTGATCTGGTCAACTTGTCCCATGTCCGTGGACCAGTCCAGGGTTGTCGAGGTCATGTCCGTTGCCTTCGGGTCCGGCTTCCGTGTCGCCCCACGCCTGGTGCTGACCTCTGGGCATGTCACCGGGCCCGTCAGTGACCGGTCTGTACGGCTGCGCTTCCTCGACGATGACACGGTCGTCGAGGGCCGAGTGGTGTGGCAGCGTGACGACTCCTGGCTCGATGCGGCGCTCATCGAACTGGACGGTGCGGAACCGGCCCCGCGGCCGCCCGTCCGGTTCGGACGGTTCACTGGCAGTTCCCGACGGGCGGACTGCGAGATCTGGGGTTTCCCGCGAGGCCTGAGGCGCCCCTTCCGCGAGGTCGTCCAGCTGGCCGGGACAGTCAACCCTGGCACGTTGGGCATCGGCCGCAGGCACCAGGTCACCCTGTCCGACGCCGTGCCCCGCAAAGGGGTAGAAGCGGACCGGTCCCCGTGGCAGGGAGTCTCCGGCGGCCCCGTCTTCAGTGACGACGGTCTGCTGATCGGGATTGTCGAACACGACCCGGTGGAGTACGACTCCGATGTCCTGGAAGCCGTCCCACTGGCCGAACTCATCCGTGACGCAGGGTTCCGCGAGACGGTTGAGCGACACCTTGACGGCCCGCTCCGACTGGAGTCGGTCGAGTTGGCTGGGCTGCTGGCACAGCCGGTTCCACGGCCCCTGAACTCACCCGGCTTCCTGATCCGGGCCGAAACGGAGGCCGTGCGGTTCCGCGGCCGGACCGGGATCCTGGACGACCTCACCGCGTGGTGCACGATGTCCGCATAACCAGGCGACAGCACATCCACGCCCAACGCCGCCGACCACGACGGCACCAGACGCACCCCCACCGGCGAGCCGACCTCGAACCGGTCCGCCTCCACCGCAGGTGCCTCGGCCTCGCCCTCCGGCTCCGTACCCGTATCCGGACCGGCTACCGCATCGTCCCCGGACAGGATCTCGCTCATCGTCTCCCGAGTGTTCTCTGTCAAGTTCAACTTGTTGGCAGCAGGCCTGCCGTCCTGGAGCCCAGCCTGCTCGTGCACACCAAGGTGCGATTGCTCTCATCGGGGGGTTGAACACGACCCAGAGAATGTCTTAGCATCATTGTCTAAAGATGGAATATAAGTCCAACATAGGAAGAGGCGACCATGGGGCATCCTGTGGCTGGTGGGCCGCAAGACGACCGCAGTGGCTCCGTGGCCGTTGATGCGGCCGAGGGCGATGAGCACCTCATCCGGGAGGCGGAGAAGATCGCTGTGGCGTTGGGCCGCATGTTTCCTGGGCTGTGTGAGGTGGTGCTGCACGACCTGAGGGATCCGCAGCAGGCGATTCGGGTGATCGAGAACAACCTTTCCGGCCGGGAGGTCGGGGATTCGGCCACGGAGCTGGGCCTGGCCCGCATCGCGGATCCGCAGTACCCGAGTGTGATCCAGAACTACCCCAACCAGTTTCCCGACGGTCGGCCGGTGAAGAGCACGTCGATCGGCATCAAGAACCGCGCGGGCCAGTACATCGCGGCCCTGTGTCTGAACCTCGACGTGTCCGTCTTGTCGCCGGTGACGCTGGTGTTGTCGAACCTCGTGGCCACCGATGTCGAGCACCGTGAGCATCCGCTGGAGAACTTGCGGGACCGCAACGTGCGCGAGCTGCGCCGAACGGTGGAGACACTGGCCGCAGAGCGCGGCGCCACCCCCCGGTCGCTGAGTCGGGACGACAAGAAGGCGCTCGTGCGGCAGTTGCAGGGCGAGGGCTACTTCGACCGGCGTGACGCCGCGCAGACCATCGCGGACCTGCTCGGCGTGTCCCGGGCCACCGTCTACAACTACGCCAAGTAAAGGGGCAGTACATGACCGACACCGGACCGGCCGCACACTCCGCACCTGCTTCTCCGCCCAGTTCCGGCCCGCTGTTGGACGCAGAGCGTGGCCTGCTGTTCGTCGCGGAGGAGCAGACGGCTGTGCTCGTGGACGAGGAGCTGGCTCTGGAAGCGGCACGCACGGCTTTCGCCGCGACGGTGGAGGGCGTGGTCTTCCCTTCTCTGGCCGTGCACGGCTCTGATCCGCGCAACCAGTTCACGCTCAAGCCGTCCGCGTCCGCGACGCATGCCGGGGTGAAGATCGGCACCTACTGGCCGGACAACCTGAAATGCGGGCTGCCACGTCACCACTCCACTTTGTTGCTGTTCGACCAAAGGATCGGCCGGATCGCCGCCGTCCTGGAGCTCGGTGCCGCGAACGCCTACCGGACCGCCGCGGCCGATGCGCTCGCCGTCGACCTGCTCGCCCCCACCGACGCCGCCGCCCTTGCCATCTTCGGCACCGGCCATCAGGCAGCCTATGAGGCGCGGGCCGTCGCCCGGGTCCGGCCGATCGGTGAGATCCTGGTCGTGGGACGTGACAAGGGCCGTGCTGCGCTCATGGCTGCCGCGCTCACCGCAGAGGGACGCACAGCACGTGTGGCCGGTGCCGAGGAAGCCTGCGCGAGCGCCGACGTGATCGTCACCGCCACCACCACACGGGCCGAAGACCCACCCCTGTTCGAGGCCGACTGGGTCCGCCCCGGCACGCACCTGTCCTGCATGGGAGCTGACGCCCCCGGAAAGCGGGAGCTGCCACCCGCCCTGTTCGCCCGCGCACGGGTCTTCTGCGACCTGCCCGAGCAGGCACGCCGCATGGGCGAAAGCCAGCACGCACCTGAGGACACCGTCCTCATCCCGCTCGGCGAGGTCCTTACCCAGCGCGCAAAAGGGCGTACCGATGACCGTGACATCACGGTCTTCGACAGCTCCGGAATCGGACTGCAGGACCTGTACCTGGCTCTGGCCCTCCTGAAGAAGATGGACATCTTCCTGTGACCACCACCCCCGCCCCCGCCGCGCAGACCCTGAATGATCCGGACACCCCGTTCGCCGTCGTCGACGTGCACAAGAGCCTGCGCAACATCGAGCGCTTGCAGGCCAGGGCCAACCAGCTCGGGGTCGCCCTGCGCCCTCACATGAAGACAGCCAAGAGCCTCGACGCCGCAGCGCTCCTGAACGACGGCAACACGTGTCCCGTCACCGTCTCCACCCTCGCCGAGGCCGAGGCGTTCGCCGACGGCGGCTACACCGACATCACCTACGCCGTCGGCATCGATCCCCACAAGCTCCCCCGCGTCATCGCTCTCCTGCGCCGCGGCGTCACCTTGCGGGTCCTGCTGGACAGCACCGAGCAGGCCGTCTTCGTCGCGGAAGCCTCCCGCCAGGCCGGCCTGCCCATCCCGGCCCAGATCGAGATCGACTGCGATGGCCACCGCGGTGGTCTCAAGCCCGACGACCCCACCCTCACCGAGATCGGCCGCATCCTGCACGACGCGGCCTGCCTCGACGGCGTGCTCACCCACGCAGGCGAGTCGTACTTCGCCTACAGCGCCGAAGAACAGCGCTTGGCCGCGCAGAGCGAACGCGACATCGCGGTTGCCGCAGCTGAACGTCTCCGTGCGGCCGATCTGCCCGTGGCCTGCGTCAGCGCAGGCTCCACCCCCACTGCTCACGCGGCCGAGGACCTCACAGGGGTCACTGAACTGCGGGCCGGTAACTACATGTTCTTCGACCTGGTGATGGCCGGCCTCGACGTCTGCCAGGTGCAGGACCTCGCCCTGTCGGTGGTCGTCACCGTCATCGGCCACCGCCCCGAGTACGGGTGGATCGTCACCGACGGCGGCTGGATGGCCATGTCCCGCGACCGCGGCACCGCTGTCCAGGCCCAGGACCAGGGTTACGGTCTTGTCACCGACCTGGCGGGCCACCTCATTCCGAACCTGGTCATGACAGCCGCGAGCCAGGAGCACGGCACCCTCACCGTCCGCGACGGCACCGACCTGCCCGACCTGCCGGTCGGCACCCGGCTGCGCATCCTGCCCAACCACGCCTGCGCCACCGCCGCCCAGCACCACGGCTACCACGTCGTCGACAGCAGCAAGGGCACGGAGCCCGCCCCGGTGATCCATGCGCGCTGGACCCGCATCACCGGCTGGTGAGCTGCCCCGGGCCCCTCCCTCTTCACCTCAAGGATCCGCCAGGACCGCCGTGTCGCTTCGAGGCGTACGCGCACGCGGACGAGGCGACGATCCTGCGCGCCGGACCCCGGCCGAGGCGAAGGCCGCCGCGAGGTGTGCCTGCGGCAGCTGACCCGGCCGCTCTTACCCGACCGCGTTCCCGGCGCCGGAGGCGATCAGCAGTCCAAGGAGGGCGAGGACCATCCGCGCGGTGAGGTAGGTGAAGGCGGCTGTGGGTGAGATTGCGGAAGTGGACGATCACATGAGGCCGGACGGCAGCGGGTGTGTGGTGTCTCCGGTGCGGGATTGCGTGGGCAGCATGCGGAGGACGCCGGTGCGGTCGGCGAGCTGCTGGCGCAGCAGACGGTTCTCCGTCATCGACTGGTTCAGGGCGCCGACCAGCGCCTCGACGTCGGTCTTCAGCCGGGCGATCTCTTCGGCGTCGGCGGCCCACAGCTCTTTGAGCTTGCGGACCTGCTGGCGCAGCCGCTTCTCGCTGGCCGGCGTCTGGCCGCGGGCCCGGACCTGGTCGTAGAAGGCGTTCTTCAGATCCGGATGGCGCCGGGTGAGCGCGTTGCGGGGCACCTGTGCCTCCGCCGCGCGCGACGATGGTCAGTGCCCCGTTGGAGTATTCCGGCCGGCCGGCCGCCCAGGATGCGGTCCATCGCCATCTGGATGCCATCGCGTTCATCGGGGGCGGGGCTCATGTGGTTGGCTCCTGGGCGTTGATGCGGTCGTGGACGTGGCGGTCGGCCAGCGCGCGTAGCTGTCCGGCGCGCTGGCACAGCCGGTCGGCGAGCGGGCCGGGCAGTGTCTCGGAGGAGGCCTGCCTCTCCAAGGTCTGGGCGTGCTGGAGGAGTTGGTCGGCGTGGTGGTCGGTGCGTGCGATGTTCGCGCAGGTCGGCTGGCAGCGGTCCAGCCGCGGGGCGTCGGCGACGTCCAGGCGGTGGTACAGGGCCCGGTCGCGGTTGTAGACGCACATTACTGACTTCCTCGGGTTGTTGTCGGCTGCTGGGTGAGGGTCAGTCTGGTGCCGGCCAGGCAGCCATCGATGAGGTCGGGCCGGAGCTGGATATGACGTAAGCCCCGGCGGAGGGTGCGTTCGAGGTGCTCGTCGTCGGTGAAGGCAACGTTGGCGAGCGGCCCGCGCCGTAACAGCGACCAGATGCCCTCGACCGGGTTCAAGTCCGGGGCGTAAGAGGGCAGTTGGACGATCGTGAGCCAGTCGTGCGCGGCCGCATACTCACGCATCCCGGCGGCCCGGTGAGTGTTGAGATTATCCCAGATCAGGACAATGGGAGCCTGGAGTTGAATGTGGGCGCGGACGATCAGATCGCGGTAGTCGCTCCAGGCGAAGGTGTCGCGGCCTTTGCCCCGATGCTTGCGGTGGCGGCGCGGCCTGTAGATCAGCCGGGACGTCTCGCCCGGCTTGTAACAGCACATCGCCGCGATCGACCAGCGGCGCCAGGAGCGGTCCCGCACCCGCACCACCGGCGTGTGCCCACGCCGGCCCCAGGTGCGAGCGCGCGGCGGTGTCATCGAGAACCCGGCCTCGTCCTCGAAGACGATGTACGCACCCAGCGCCGCCGCGGTCATTCCGCCTGCGGCCACACATCCTTCTTCCACAGACCCACCGCCTGCTCGTCACGCTCAAGTGCCGGGCGGGCCGGCGACTGCCAGGACCAGCCGTGCCGGTGCATCAGCCGCCACACCGCCGCCGACGAGCAGTCCAGTCGGAACTTCCGGGCGATCAGCTCTCTGATCCGGGCCAGGGTCCAGCGCTGGTCCTCCCAGCCATGCACGGCCGGCCCCAGCGCCAGTTCCTTCTCCAGTTCGGCGAACTGGCCATCGGACAGCTTGGGCAGTTTCGGCGGCCCCGAGGAGGCGAGCGCGTCCATTCCGCCCTCCCGCCAGGCACGCCGCCAGCGTTCCACCGACCGCTCACTCACCCGCAGATCCTTCGCGATCAGCACGTTTCTCTCACCGCGACCAAACCGCTCGCCCGCCTCGTACCGGATCCGTTCGCGTAACCGCCGCCTCTCGGCGGTCAGTCCGCCACCCTGCGCATACCGCATACCACCGGCCTACCGCAGGGATCACCACCCGTCACCACCCCCGACAACACCCCGAAGAGATCAGTAATTGGCAGCCGAGTCGTCGTGGGGCACCGGGCGGCCAATCACTGAGAGCCACAAGCGGCAGAGCTTTTTCAACCACACCCGGCGCCCCTGGGTGGGTGAACCATACGAAGGGCTCACCGCCTCCCGCAGAACAACGTAGGGATGCTTTTGCATGGCCGAGACTCATCCGGCGCCGGATCGCGCCGGTCTCTCATTCAAGGGTGGGCCGTCTATGAGCTGAACTGGGCGAAGCGAAGAGAGCGTTTTCACACGAAGCGCGCGTGCTAGCGCAGGTGATGGCTCGAACCCGTTCGGGACTTACGCACTTGAGGAGGGCTCGGCGGCCGAGCCCTGGATGATCGCCGTCCAGGGCGGAAATATCCATATCGCGAGTGCCGGAGACCGGTGCACCGTCTGCTGGGGCGGACACGGCGCTCCCTGACCGGGGAGTCATGCTCGTCTCCAGGGTGAACGCGTACTCGCTTTCCTCGTGGAGCACCCTGCCCAGGGCGGGGCGGGGTCCATGGGGAGCAGCCCTGTGGCCGTTCCTGCGTAGCGGTCGGGCTGCGCCGTCCGGCACCGAGGCCCGATGACGGTCACGCTGCGCGAAGTCCCTGCGACTGTATGAGCCGCAGTAGCGCGGAGGCCGTTCGCTGCGTCAGCTCCAGGGGTCCCAGGCGTCGTTGACGCCGGGTTGGGCGTTGTTGAGCATCTGGTCGACCGTGCGGGCGAGGCCGTGGTCCTCGTCCACGTGCGCGATCCACGGGACGCTGTTCAGGTTGTGTGCCAGGTCGTCGGTGGCAAGGGTGTCGAGGGTGGTGCGCAGGGTGTCCGGGACGGGGGTGTCCGTGAGGCAGAGCCAGGCGAGCGCGGCTGGTACTCGAACGTGCGGTGGCTGCGAGGTGTTGGACCACAGAGCGTGAGTCCAGGCGACGGCGTGGATGCGCGTGTCGCCGCCGTGTTCACGGGCGAGTTCGGCAATGGCCAGGACGAGGCTCGCCCGGACCGCCGGAGTCTGTTCTCGCTCCAGGCAGGCGTGCAGGGTCTGAGTGATGCGGCTGGCGTTGCCGCAGGCAGTGGCCAGGGCGTAGCAGACGGAGATGCGGACGCCGGGGAGGGGATCGTCGAGGAGGGGGAGGAGCAGGCCCATGTCGGCGGTGATGGCGTTGCGGGAGGCCTGGATGGACCAGTTCATCGCGTAGCCGCTGCAGTCGTAGAACCAGCCCGGGGGCGTCACTTCGAGGAATGTAGTGCGTGTGCCGTATCCCCAGTGCTGTCGCCGGGCCGCCGCGGTGGCCAGGGAAAGTGTGTCGGCGCGGTGATGCGCGGACGCGTCGGCGGCGATACGCACGAGGAACGGCACAGCCAGCGGGGCAACGGAGCCGACCGTGCCCTGGTGGACCACGCCTGCCCACAGCTGTTCCAGTGCACGCCCGGCTGCCTTAGCGTCAGCGGAGCGCAGCCGGGCCAGGAGCGAGGGGACGTCGTCACCCGAGCCGTAGGCGTGCCCGAAGCGGGACCAGGGCACATCCTCGAAGCAGAAGCCATCCTTGACGTCCTGCGACATGCCCGCGATTACCGCGCGGACGTCGAGCGCAGTGCCCTCGTATGGCTCCATCCCGTGCTCCAACACCTGCTCATGATCGAACACTAGCTCCTCGGCGGTCACACTTCTCCCCTGCAGCGTCGCTGTCCAACAGGACCTGCCTATCACGCAGCACGGACAACGCATACGAGACCAACTACTGCCGCGGAACCACGAAACCCCAGGTCACAGTCACGACCTAGAGGCTTGATCGAACCCGGGACGGTTCAGTGGACGTTAAGTCCGATCTTCCTCGGTTCGTGATCGCTCGATCGTGGGATTGATCGTCGCGCAGGCCGCCAACTAGGCATGTCCATGCTGAGATGCGGGGCATGGAGCGAGAGCCATACCCCAGCGACTTATCGGACGAGCAGTGGTCGTTGATCGAGCCGATGATCACGGCCTGGAAGCAGGACCGGGTGGCACGGTCGGCGACCGGTGATCCCGGGTCCTGTGACCTGCGGGAGGTAGTGAACGCGATCTTCTATCAGAACCGGACGGGCTGTCAGTGGCGCTACCTCCCGCATGATCTGCCGTACTGGTCGGCGGTGTTCTACTACTTCGGCCTGTGGCGCCGGGACGGGCTCGACCAGCGGATCCAGGAACTGCTGCGCTGCCAGGTGCGGGAGAGAGCCCGGCGATTAGAGGACCCGTCCCTCGTGATCATCGACACCCAGTCAGTGCGCGCGGCCGCGGGTGTCCCGAAGACCACGACGGGGCTGGATGCCAACAAGAAGGTGTCGGGCCGTAAGCGGGGACTGGCCGTGGATGTTCTGGGGCTGGTCATCGGTGTCGTGGTGCTGGCCGCCTCCGCCCACGACAACGCCGCCGGCACCGCCCTGCTCGACCAGGCCGCCGAACGCTGCGGGATGCGCCTGGAGAAAGCCCTGGTGGACCAGGGCTTCAAGGACGAAGTCGTCATCCATGGCGTGTTGTTGGACATCGACGTCGAGGTCGTCCGCCGCAACCCCGAAGACCAGGGCAAAGGCTTCGTTCCGCAGCCGAAGCGGTGGATCGTGGAGCAGGTCAACGGCACGTTGATGTTGCACCGGCGTCTGGCCCGTGAGTACGACCACCGGCCCGACACCTCCGCCTCGCGTGTCTACTGGGCCTCGATCGCGAACGTGACCCGCCGCCTCACCACCCCGAGCCCGGCCTGGCGCGACACCCTCGAGCTGGCCGCATGAACATCACCGAGCTCCTGGCCGATCTCCAGGCACGGCACGATGAGACCACCGTCCGGGCCGGTGAACTACGAGACCAGGTCGAGCACTTGACCGCCGCCCTGGCCGAGACCGAAGCACGACTGGCGGACCTGGCCACCACCCGGAAGGTCATCGCCGAACTCGCACCGGCAAGAGAAGACTCTGAACCGCCCGAGACGAATACCGCTTACCAGGCCATCGTGGACGCCTTCAACCAGTACCCCGACCAGGAGTTCCGAGCCCGTGAGCTGCACGAACTCCTCGGCATGCCCACCGACGGGGCCGCCGTCAACGTCACCCGCGCTCGCCTCGGACGCCTCACCCGCCAAGGCTTCCTCACCCAGCCCGGACGAGGCCGCTACCAGAAACGGACTTAACGTCCACTCAGGACCGTCTACACCGCACCCGGCGAGGACGCGGCGACAGAGCGGTTCCTGGAGTTCCAGGAAGCGTGGGGCCGGAAGTATCCGGCGATCGTGAAGCTGTGGTCGGACGCCGGGGTCGAGTTCGTGCCCTTTCTCTCCTTCGACGTCGAGATCCGCAAGGTCATCTGCAGCACGAACGCGATCGAGAGCGTCAACGCCCGCATCCGCAGGTCCGTCCGCGCCCGCGGGCACTTCCCCAACGAGGCCGCCGCCCTCAAGTGCATCTACATGGCGCTGATGAGCCTGGACCCGACGGGCAAGGGCCGCAAGCGGTGGACCATGCGCTGGAAAGCACCCCTGAACGCGTTCCAGATCGCCTTCGAGGGTCGCCTGACCCCGAGCAACAACTGACCACTCAACAACCAAGATCAGCCGTTAAATTGACACAATATTGGATCTTCCACACCCAGCGGGAACGCGAACGCCTCCATCCCCACCCCGACCAGCGCCACTACGAACTCGGAGCCTGAGCCTCAAGCTCACTCAAAAGGAGCCGCACCACCGCCGTTTCCCGTCCAACGGAGGCCATTCAAGCAGCATGATCTGCTACGAATGTCGGGCAAGAATGCACTTATGGGCGACGGATGGTCAGTCGTTGCGGCTGGAGCGGTCAGTCTGCTCGGTGCCGTGGTAGGCGGATTAGCCGCGATCATCGGAACCAAGATCGGGGCGGAAAAGAACGCGGATGCCGTGCTGCAGCAGACAATGGAGCAAGCGCGCACTCAGCGCTCGCAGTGGGTCCGTGGCCAACGCGCTGCAGCCTACGAACGGTTCCTCGGAGTCTGGGACGACTACACCCTAGCCCGCGGGCAGTTCCACTTCGAGCGGCCGCCCACGTACAACAATTTCCAGAGAGTGCAGGAGTTGGGTGGGCGCCTCGGGACAGCCGCCTTCAGTATCCGAGTCGTCGGCCCTGAGAGTGTTGCGACGGCCGCTGAGCAGGTCTTACGCGATGTCACCGCTATGCGCATTTCAGAGGACGTTCAAGCAGAGTGGGACAGTGTCCTCATCCAGTATCGCGAGACCAATGATCCTCAAGTTCAGCAGCGGCTCGTCGGAATCGCAGAAGAGATCCTCTACAGGGGGTCTTGGGATCAAGCGATCGACGTGCTCGCTCAGCGGCAGCGCTTTCTCCAGTCAGCGGCTGAGGCTTTGGACGGCCCTTGATGCTCCGAAGCGCGGGGCTGACTGGCCCGTCCGGTTCAGCACCATGTTCTCACTCAGAAAGAGCCGCACCCAACGGCGATCATTCCATAGCGATCGACCCGCGGCGTGAAGACGATCCCCGTCTCGAACGGCGAGTCGGGCAGGGGCAGCAGAAGCGGTGCCTCGCTCGCGAAGTCCTGGCCGATCGTGCGGATCCGCATGCCGATCCGCCGGTCTTCCTCCAACCGCTCGAACTCCGTGAAGGCCGCGTTCAGATCCTCCAGCGAGTTCACCCGCGGCACCGGAGTGAGGTAGTTTCGGCGGAAGTATCCGACCTGGCCTTCCACTCCGCCCTTCTCATGTGCCCCGCGCAGTCCCGGCTCGCAGTAGAAGGGAACGAAGGCGAAGTGCCGCCTGAAGTCAGCCCACTTCGGGTGTTCCTCCCGCGACCGGCTCTTGTGGATCACCCGAGAGACAGCCGGGGACAGGTTGTCGTAGCGGATCTGGCCGCCCGGGACCCCGCCCAGCACCCCAAACGCGTGAACATGGCCGTCCAGGAAGGCTTCCTGCCCGCACGAAGTGGTGATGCGGTGCACCGCCTTGCCCGAGTAGGCCAGACGGAACGCGAACACGTAACACTTCGTCCGCTGATCTGCCAGATCCACCCATGCCTCGCCGAAGTCGACCTCCGCGTCCATGCCCGGCCGGTTGTGCCGGACAACGAACCCGGCCGCCGGTGTCGCCCGAGCGGCCTCGGCCATCTCGCGCCGACGCCGGGACACGTAGTCCCAAACCGTGGTGTAAGCGACCTCGGCCCCCAGTTCCCGCTGCAGCCGGGTCAAGATCCGCTTCACGGTGTGACGCTGCTTCGGCGGCGCCTCCAGGTCCTGCAGGAGCCACTCGTCGATCGTCTTCTTGAACGGCTCCAGCCGCGGCGACTGCCGTACCGGCGTCTTGCGCGGCCTGGGCGACGGCGAGACCAACGCCTCCCGTACCAGCCGACGATGCACCCCGTACTTGCGTGCCAGAGCCCGGATCGACAGACCCTCCTGCCACGAATCACGACGGATCCGCAGGAACAACTCATCCTTCGACAGGTCCACCGGCCTCGCCCCCTCGTGGCGACCCGACTGCAACAGTCCCACCGCACCAAAGAGGGTGGGGCCAACTCGCCCCGGAACAACCCCTGAACGCCCCCAAGCGCCCTAGCACTGGAGCCAGCTCAAGCCGGAAGAGTGGAGCCGCTACCAGCCGTTAAAGCCAGCCTGCACGTGCTGTCGGTGAGACTGCGCTGGCACTCGTACTGGACGCGCACGGCGGTGGCGGTGTCGGCGGCCCGTGCCGAACTGCGCCGCCAAGGGCGACAGTTGTGTGCGCTGGATGGTGTCCGGTGAGCCGTCGGCCGGAGCATTTCACGGTGCGCGAGGAGCAGTTCTGTCCCAGATCCGCCGCTCGGTCCTCGATCGCGGAGAAGCCCTGTCGGTGCGCGAGCTGGGGGCGGCCCTGGGACTGCGCAGCCTGGCATCGGTGGTCTACCACCTGAAGAACCTGGAACGCAGCGGCGCCCTGGTCCGCGACGGACGCAACTGGAACACCTGCCGGTTGACTCGTTAGCTGTGCCGTCTCATGAGATGGGTGTCAGGGGTGTCAGCGACCCTCGATCGGCGAAGCGGCGGCCCTCTTCAGGGCGGACGATGAAGACTCCGGATCCAGGTGGGTCCTCCACGGATGTTCTGCGCATGCGGGCTGCCCACTCAGGAGTGGGCCACCGAGTGTTGCGGTCCCAACGGATTCCCACGAGGTTGATCGCCGCAAAATCCACGGTTGTGAGGTCGGCGCCAAGGAAGTTGATTGCCGCGTCAGTCAGGTTGCTGCGGGCTTCCATGAGGTCACTGGCGCGGAACCGGGCTTGGACACGAGCACGCGTGACGTCATAGATGAGGCCGTTGGCGAGGTCGAGGCCGGGGGCGAGGCCGAGGGCGCGGGTGAGGGCGCTGGTGGGATCGAGGGTACTGGCGAGGGCGCGTACGAGGTCGGGGTCACGAACGAAGGCACGGATGAGATCACGGACGAGCACACGGGAAAGACCATGAGCGTTGGCGAGTTGCCTGTCGAGAGTGAGATTGGCGGGGACGCCGCGGGCGCGGGCATTGACGCGATCGGACACCTTGAGACCACGCACGAGAGCGAGGGCGAGGTCGAGAGCGCGGTCGAAGTCCACATCGTGGTCGAGCGTGAGCGCTAGGGTCTTGGCGCGTCGGAAGGCGCGGGAGAAGTCGCCGGCACGGTCCAGGTCGCGTACGAAGGCGCGGACGCGGACACCAACGGGGTAGCGGAACGGCCTGCCGGCGCGGTCGCAGGCAGGGTAGATAGCGAGGTCACGGGCGCGAGCCCGGACGATCTCGCGACTGGTGTCACGGACTAGGCCAACGTCACGGACCAGGTCGCTGGCGCGAGAACGCACGCCGTCGCGAGCAGAGGCACGGTCGTGGTCGAAATCGAGGGCAGGGTCGACGTCAGGATCGAGGTCAACATCCTTGAGCAGGTCCGCGACCTTCAGGAGGTTGCGGCGATACCGGAGCCGCTCATGGGGAGACACGGACTTCCAGCGAGACGTCGCGTCAGCCAGACTCAGCACCGTCATGCTGTCATGGGTCGGGTCGGCCGGAGAAGCCAGGCCGGGGCGAGGAGCCTCCAGCGCCGGATCAGGTCCGAGAGACTTGAGGGCCGGTCGGAAGCCGGGAGAACGCCGTGACAACACAGCCAGAACACGGCCCGTGAAAGACTCGGCAGAAATCGTCACGCCGCTCCCCCTCCGCCCGTCAGATCCTGTTGTGGGGCAACGCCCCCGTTCGGCTGTGCATTTCCTGCAGCGCCGCCCGCCTGGACCATGGGCTGCCCAATGCCAGGCTGCTGGAGGTTCTGAGCTTGTTGCTGCGCCTCCTCCACCACACCCCCCAGGGCCGCCCTGCCCGCACTCTTGACCATCAACGGCACCAGCGTGGTGACCTGTTGGACAGCCGACAGCCCACCCAGACCGATGAGGAACGCCACCAGCGGATTCGTGCTCTGCGGATAGGTGGCTCCCACAGCACCGGTCAGGGCTCCACTGACCAGTAGTCGCAGTACTCCAGCAACGCAATAGGCCTTCCAGCCGGGTGCGGGCAGGTGCTCCTCGCCGGGCCGCACATCCGCCCTGCGTTGGGGCGGCTCGACGGTGTCCGACTGGACATTCCACGGCATCTGACGGTGCCATTTGATGGCCTTTATGACATCGACGGCCTCCATGGCGGCGCCGCCAGCCGCCCCCACTACCGCCGCCATGAACCAATCCACGGTAGGAGGTTAGACGGAATCGTGCAGCAGTCCCACCCGCTCACCACAAGGTCGGCACCAAACCTCACAGGACAGGCTGACAAGCGACTTCGAGGATCAGCACACTGACCGCATGCGATACGAGGAGACAGCGAAGCTCACCACCGCGAGAGCCCTGGTTCCAGTGGCCATCCTTGTTATTTCGCCCGTGCTGCTGATAGCCGGAGCGCCTGTCCGTCGCCGATACCTTCGCTACGTCTACCGGGATGAAGCCCCACTGATCCTGGACAAGAAGCAGGGCCGAGTCAGCGTCCACTGGTTCGTGGTCACCAGCCCTCTTCTCGCATGGCTCTGCTGGCCCACAGAGTCACTCGCTCGACTCATCTCACGCCGAGGTTAAACGCGGTTCAACCATCGGCGTTCGGCGAGGCCGCGGCGACGGTGACCTGGGCGGTCCAGGACCCTGCTTCCCGAGGCAGATCCCAGGTGACGTCGATGCGTACGTCGTGAAAGTCGTGTGCGAGTCCTGCCACCATGGCCGCCGCGGCGGCCCGTGCCTCGGCAGGTCCGACGTCGAGGGGAACGTCGGCAAGTTGTCCGCAGAGCATCCCGCCTTCCCTGGTGAGGACACTGTGGCGCCAGCCGTCCGGCGTCGCGATCAGGACGATGCCCGTCGGCATGCCGAAGCGACGTTGCCTCTTCTTCTCCCGTTTTCGCCTGTGGCCGTCGCTGATATCCGTGCCGGGCTTGTTGCCGCCTGCCATGAGCGCCCCCGCTGAAGATCACGTCGTGCTGCGTGAGAGCAGCCTACGAGGCTCTGTCTGCACTGCTGGTGCCGCTTGGAACGACGGCGTCTGGTGTCCCTCTGGCCGTGAGCGGGGCGGCTGAAGTCGTGGCCCGTCCTGTCGCTGAGAGGGGTGGCGCCGCGCGTGGCGGCGGCCTGAACGGCCAGTCCCATGGTTACCGGAACTACGCGGACGCCGTCCCGCTCGTCTTCATCACCCTGGCGCGCTTGCGGGAGCCGGGAGCCGGGGCCTAGGCGTCGTCGTCATGGGCTTCTGCCCGAATCTCTTGTGCGGCGAGGGCTTTGTGGAGGCTGGGTGGTTGGTGTCTGGCGGGCGTGATTGTTTCACCGGGTAAGCCCGGTTCGGACCGGTTGTAAGGGTGCTGACCTGGGCTTATAAGGCTGTGATAAAGGTCACCGGCGATGGTTCTGTATGCCCGTTTGGTCCTCTGTTCACAGGTTGTTCATGGGAGTTACCGTCTCGCTTCACTGATCAACTACCGGGTTGAGTCGGCGCCGTCGTGCTGGGGAGCACGGCCGGTTCCGCCTGGGCGCTGAGCAGTCCTGTTTGTGTTTCTCGGTTCGTGGCTCCTGGCCGTTTGGTGCGCGGGGGTTGTGTGGGGGGTTCGGGTGGCTGCTCGGCGTGCGCGTTGGTTGTCCGTGACGGTGGCGGGCGCGGTGTTGGCCGGTCTGTTGTCGACCGGGTCGGTGGTGAGCCCGCCTGCTGCGGTCGCCGCTTCGGAGGATTCGACGCCGTTGGTGCCGTCGCAGTCGTTGGGGACGGTTGCGGCGCAGGAGGCGGAGGAGGCCGGGAAGGCGCTGCCGGAGCCGAGCTGGCCCAAGGCCGCTGAGGCGACGGTTGATCTGTCCCAGGCCGGGCCGGGGGAGCCGGGCACGGTCACCGCGCAGTCGGCGGCCACCCCGAGCGAGACGGCTGAGGACACCGCGACCGAGGTTGCCGAGGTGGTCGAGGTGGCCCCCGCACCCGCGCCCGAGGGTGCTGCCGCTCAGCTGACCGGCGCCCGGCTGGCCGCCGATGACACATCTCCCACACCGTCAGACACCACCACTGCCGCGGACGCTGACGCGGCGGCCCAGACGGCGAGCCCGGAAGCCTCCGCTTCCGCCACCAGTGAGCCGGGCACAGACGCCTCGGTACAGCCGTCGGAGTCCGCTTCTGACGAGGCCACCTCTCCGGCCGATGATCCGGTTGAGCCGGGTGCGGGGTTGGTGTCGCCGGAGCAGGTGGATGTGCGGGTGCTGGACCGCGAGGAGATCGCTGCGGCCGGTGGTGTGGGTCTGGGGGTGCAGGTGACCCGCACCGACGGCGTGAGTACGCCGGGTCGGGTGCAGGTAGCGATCGACTACTCAGGTTTCGAGTACGCCTTCGGGGGTGATTTCGCGTCCCGGCTGCGGCTGGTGAAGGTTCCGGTGTGTGCGTTGCAGACCCCGGAGGCGGAAGGCTGCACGGACCGCGAGTTCGTCCCCGTCGACAACGACACCGCGGCGGGCACCCTGACGGCGACGGTGACGGCCGAGCCGGACAGCGACGGTCTGTCCACGCAGCTGGGCGCGGACTCGGGCTCTGCTTTCCTGCTGGGCACCGGTTCGTCGTCGGACAAGGGCGATTACCGCGCCTCCACGCTGTCGCCGACGGGTTCGTGGGAGGTGGCGACCGGTTCGGGTGCGTTCTCCTACAGCCTGCCCGTCAGCCTTCCCGCCCCGGCGATGGGGGAGGCTCCCTCGCTGGGGATGTCGTACAACTCGCAGTCGGTGGACGGGCGGACGTCGGCGTCGAACAATCAGGCGTCCTGGGTCGGCATGGGCTGGGATCTGAATGTCGGCTTCATCGAGCGGCGTTACCGCAGCTGCACGCAGGACGGCCTGTCCGGTATCGGTGACTTGTGCTGGGACTCGCCCAACACCGCGGAGGAGCCCGACGGTGCGGTCTACGTCATCAGCCTCAACGGTGTGACCTCGACGCTGGTGCAGGACAACACCGGCACCGGCTCCTACCACCTGCAGAACGACCCGGGCTGGCGGGTGCAGCACCTGAGCGGCGGGCACGGTGCGGACGACGAGTACTGGGTGATCTCCACCCAGGACGGCAAGCGCTACTACTTCGGCTGGGGCCGCTCCGAGCGCACCAGCGCCGCCACCTCCTCCGTCTTCACCGTCCCCGTGGTCGGTAACAACACGGGCGAGCCGTGCCACGCCACCTTCCCGGTGCCGTGTTCGCAGGCCTGGCGGTGGAGCCTGGACCGCATGGTCGATGCGAACGAGGTGGAGTCGGCCTACTTCTACGACAAGGAGACCAACTACTACCGCTCTGTGGCCGACGTGGACCAGGCCCGCTCCTACACCGCGAGCGGCTACCTGACGGCGATCGAGTACGGCTGGCCGGCCCAGATTGCCGGCTCCAAGCCGACCGGCAAGGTCGTTCTGTCGCATGTGGGCCGGTGCGTGGAGCGTATGCAGGAGACCGACCCGCTGCGCGACGCGGTGGACGCCTGCCCGTCGATCAAGACCACCCCCGGCTCCTACCCCGACGTCCCGATCGACCTGCTGTGTGACGGCACGTCGGCGGACTACAACTGCGCGGGCAAGACGTACTATCCGACGTTCTTCAGCAAGGACATGCTGTGGGACATCGAGACGTTCGTGCTCAACACGGGCATGAACGGCTGGGACCGGGTGCAGGAGTACCAGACCAAGCATGCCCTGCCCAATCCGGACGGCACGATCGGCAAGACGCTGTGGCTGGACTACGTCCAGCGCAAGACCTACGGCACGGGCACGGACATCGTTCTGCCGGTGATCAACTTCAACGGTGTCGACCTGGACAACAAGGTCGGCTCCACCGAGCTGAACTTCCGCCGCCTCAACACGATCCACGGTGATCTGGGCGCGACCACCACCGTCTCCTACGGCTCGCCCAACCCGTGCAGCATCGATGATTTGCCCACGCAGGCGTCGAACACGAAGGACTGTTTCTGGCAGAAGTGGACCCCTGAGGGCGAGACCGATTCCCGGTCCGGCTGGTTCAAGAAGTTCCTGGTCACCAAGGTGACCGTCGATCCGACGGTGACCGAGAGCCAGGACGGCGCCCCGGAGATGACCACCAGCTACGACTACCAGGGCGGCGCCGGCTGGCGCTTCACCAACGACCCGCTCACCGCGGATGCGGACGAGACGTGGTCGGACTGGCGCGGCTACCAGCGCGTCGAGGTCACCACCGGCACCGGCGCGGTGAAGCACTCCACCTTCCATTGGCTCTACCGCGGTCTGGACGGCGACCGCACCTCCAAGGACACCAGCGACACCCGCTCGGTGAAGGTCTACGACGGTGAAGGCACCGCCTACACCGACTCGCCCTGGCTCCAGGGCAAGACCATCGAAACCTCCAAGCGGGATGACACCGGCAGCTCGCAGCAGCGGGTCTTCCACCACTACTGGGACCACAACACCGCCCAGTACGAGGGCCTGCCCGACGCCCGTTTCGTCCGCGAGGACGAGACCACCACCCTCACCAAGATCTCCACCGGCTGGCGCACCCACGTCGTCCAGAACGAATACGAGTCCGCCGAACCCGCCTCGGGCACCTACGGTCTGCCGCTGCGCACCGACGACCAGGGCGAAGCCGGCGTCGCCGACAACCGCTGCACCACCTACGGCCGCGCCTACAACACCGACCTGTACGAAGGCACCAGCATCCAGCGCTGGACCGTCCTGGGAGACGAGATCCGGCACTACGCAACCGTCGGCAGCGGCTGCGACGGCCGGACCTCGGCCAACCAGGACGGCTACACCGTCACCCTCTACGACAACGCCGCCGATGTGGCGGGCAACAAGCCGGTCGACGGCAACCGAACCGAGACCCGCTCCCACGCCAGTGCCAGCACCACCGACTTCGTCAAGGCCAAGGCCGGATACGACGACGCCGGCCGGGTGATCTGGACCGAGGACGCGGACCGCAACCGCACCACCACCACCTACAGCCCGGCCAACACCTGGCCCCTCGACGGCATCACCACCACGACCCCCAAGCCCGGCAACGCCGTCACCGACCTGCGCCCGGCCCTCGCCTCCACCGTGTGGACGTCACGTTTCTGGGGCGTGCCGTATCAGACCAAGGACGCCAACGGACAGACCACCAAGGTCACCCTGGATGCCGCGGGTCGTCCCACCGAAGTGGCGAAGCCGACTGAGACCGGCACCTCGCCCTCGCTGAAGTACAGCTACAGCATCCCCACCTCCACCAACAGCGGCGGCGTCCCGGACTCGGTCGACGGCTTCCCCCGGGTGGCCAGTCACACCCTGCAGTCCGGCACCACCTACCTGTCCTCCTACGCCTACACCGACGGCCTCGGCCGCGCCCGGGAGACGCAGTCTCCGATCCCGGACGACGAGGATGTAGCGAACCGGCAGGTCGCCATCACCCGCTACGACACCTCGGGCAATGTCACCGGCGCCTCGGCGGTCTTCCGTAACCAGGGCACCGCGGGCTCCGGCGGACCGGTCAGTCCGAAGGTGGAGGACCTGCCGTCCTACACTGATCTGACCCTGGACTGGGCAGGCCGTACCACCATGTCGCAGATCCTGTGGAGTGACGGCACCACCAGCCGTGCGTCCAACGAAGGCAAGGTGCTGACCGCCTATCACGGCGACTACACCACCGTCACCCCGGCCGCCGCCAAGCCCGTCGACACCTACACCGACGTGTACGGGCAGACGTCCAAGGTCGTCGAGTACAACGGCGCCTCCAGCTTCATCACGCTCTACGGCTACACGGCCAAGGGCGCCCTCTCAAAGATCACCGATTCGCGCGGCAACATCACCAGTTACACCTACGACTGGGCCGGCCAGCGCACCCGAACCGTTGACCCGGACGCGGGCCGAAGCGACACCACCTATGACGCCAACGGCCGCATCGCCACCGTCACCAGCAACTACAACCACCCCCTGCCGGGCAGTTCGACGGTCGCGACCTACGGCTACGACAACCTGGGCCGCAAGACCTCGGTGTCCAGTGCCGGCACCGAACTGGCCTCCTGGTACTGGGACGGCGTCTCCGGCGGCAAGGGCCAGATCACCTCGACGACCAGCCGGGACACCAGCGGCAACCTCTACACCACCAAGACCGGCAGCTTCGACGACCGCGGCCGCCCGCTGAGCACCACCGTCAGCATCCCTGCCGCCGTCACCGGGCTCGCCGGCGACCACACCACCAGCTATACCTACGACGCCGCCGACCACGTCACCTCGGTCACCTACCCCGAGGCAGGCGGCCTCGACGAAGAGACCGTCACCAACACCTACGACGCCTACGGCCGCCCCAAAACCCTGACCTCGCCCTGGCAGACCTACATCAGGGGCACCGGCTACGACCCCTATGGCCTGCTGACCGACCGCACCTACGGCCCGTCCGGCACCACCACCAGCGACGTCACCGCCCATCGCAGCTACAGCTACTACTACGCAGGCGGCACACGGTGGCTGCGAGGCATCACCACCACCGTCAACTCCGGCCTGATCACCACCGAGAAGCAGCAGGACCTCTACACCCACGACCGCGACGGCAAGATCCTCAACATACGCGAACAGGCATCCGGCCAGACCGCGCAGTCGCAGTGCTTCCGCTACGACGACCAGGCCCGCCTGATCACCTCCTACACCCGCGCCGAGGTCAGCGGCTGCTCCGCGTACACCGCCTCCGACTTCACCGGACCAGACCCCTACGAGACGGACTACAACTACGACCGCATGGGCAACCTGCAGTCCGTCACCGACATTGACGCCGCCGGCAGCGCCACCGTCCGCGACTACCTCTACCCCGGCTACGACGACGCCGGCACCTGGACCAACACCACCGAGGCCGTTGCCCGCCCCCACGCCGTCCGTAAGATCAACACCATCGCCGCAGGCGCCACCACCGCGACCGAGGACCTCACCTACGACAACGCCGGCCAGATGGTCAAGCGCGTAGAGCCGGGCAAGACCACCGACTACGGCTGGACCAAGCTCGGCCAGCTCGCCACGGTCAAGACCACGACCTCCGGCGGCAGCGCACTGACCCGCTACGCCTACGACGCCGACGGCGCTCTGCTGGTTCGCACCACCCCCCAGGAAACCGTGGCGTCCATCGGCGGCATGGAACTGCGCACCACCGACGGCACCACGGTCACCGCAACCCGCTACTACACCAGCGGCGCCACGACCGTGGCCATGCGCACCACCCAAGGCAATACCGCCATCAACGGCAAGGTCACCTACCTCATGGGTGACACTCAGGCCTCCACCCAGCTCGCCGTCGACGCCACCACTGGCACCACCACCCGCCGCCGCTACACGCCCTTCGGTGACGAACGCAACGGCACCCTGCCCACCGGAACCGACAACGGCTTCCTCGGCAAAACCGAAGACACCAGCACCGGCCTGTCCCTCCTTGGCGCCCGCGCCTACGACCCCGAACTCGGCCGCTTCCTCAGCCCCGACCCCATCAGCGCACCGTACGACCCGCAGAACCTCTCCGCCTACAGCTATAGCGCCAACGACCCCATCAACTACGCCGACCCGTCCGGCCTGTTCAATGTGCCCGCCGCCGGCGGCGGCGGCGCAGACGAGCCTGACCCCGTACCAGTTGACGACAGCGAGTCTGGTGGCAGTGGCAGTGGCAGTGAGGGTGGGGGAGACATTGACGAACAACCACCAGCTTCAGATGGCTCCGGTGGCTGTGGATCATGGGTAATCCTCTCTGCCCTATGCCAGGATGCTGGAGAGCTATTCTATGGCGTAGTCAGCAACGTCCCCCACTTGGCTGAATACGGTGGTTGGCTCTTCGACGGCGATTGCCGAAATGGTGGTGGCCCCGGCGAACCGGGCTGTGACTATGGTGCCCAGTTCGATAAATGGGTAGCCAGCCATGGCTATGACACCAGCAGCGACTCATATCGAGTTCCCACCGCACTCGCTGCGATTTTTGGTCATCGCCCAGGAGCCCCAACTCCCAAATTTAAAGGCTTCCCAAATACTTCGAAGCCGATCGTAGGCCGCTTGCCTGATTACGGCCAAACCTCGCTCTATGCGATTGTTAGCTCTAGAGGAACTCTCATCAAGTGGGGGATATCGGGAAACCCGGTCGGTCGTTATTCAAACCGGCAAATATCCGAAATGGGCGGGGCGCGCATGCAGATCGTTAAGAACTTTGACACAAGGCGTGACGCCCTCGATGCAGAGCGATACATGGTTGAGCGGCACCCGGGTCCTGCCAACTACGAAGACCACAGAGGTGCTGTTGCGCCTAGTCAGTCGTGGGTCAAGGATCTCCAGTATGCAATTGGCGGCGGTCTCTTCAGGGATCTTGGACGCTAGCAGTGACTGTACGGCCGGGTGCATCCTCGGCCGTACGTCGTCAGATACTTCCGGCTGGTATTCTTCGTCTGACACGCAGGTGTCGATTGAATCTTGCGTAGCCTAGAGAAGGTGAAGTATGTCTGTTCTGGGTGGTGCTTATTGCTTCATCGAAAATGAACGCGGGGAGCGCTACGATAACCCTTCCGAGGACTTGGTCTTTGAGTTCATCGATGCCCTGAGCCTGCGCGATAATGGGTCCTTCGTTGTGGAGCCGGTAGAGAGTTCTGCCGATTGGTACGTTTCGGTAGCATTGCTTGAAAGTGGCGATTTTGAAACTGTCTATCGTTGCTCAAGTCGAGGCGAGCATCGAGTGGTAGTTGGAAATTCGCCATCCGAAATTGCTTATGATGTGACCGTCTGGATTTCGGGACTTCCGAGTTCATTGAAGAATCGTCGCGCTGTGTGAGCGCAGTGGCTGAGAGCGAGGCCTGCTCCTGCCGCAGCGCGTCATCCTGCGCGAGTTCGGCCCGCGCCTTCTGCGCTGCTGCGGCCAGTCGCTCGGCTCGCTGGGCGTGATTGTCGGCGAGGCTGCGGAACTGGCCGAACTCCGCTACGGCCTGGGCGTGAGAGGGGACGGTGAGCGGGGTGGTGGCTAGGGTCCCGCAGGCCTCGATCACCTTGCCGCGGTGGACGTCGCGCTCCTCGAGCGCGCGCTGGTGGGCGCGGATCGCGGATCGGTGGGCGTCGCGCTGTGCGTCGCTGAGCAGACCGGCACGCATCCGCTGGCCGCGGTCGGCGATCTGGGCGAGCTGGCGCCAGTCCGCACCGATGGTGTCGAAGTCGGCCACGGGGGCGCCCTCGGAGGCCCGGAAGTGGGCTTCGGGGGCCTGCACGCGACCGGTCAGCCGTTTTAGCGCCCGGTCCGTGTCGCTGATGTCGGAGCGGACGTCGTCACCCAGCTCACCCAGCTCGTCCTGGAAGCGGGAGATGTCGCCGCGGATGTCGCGCAGTTCGTAGTCGAGATCGTCGACCTGCCCCAGCTTCGAGCGCAGCGAGTCGACCTCGCTTTCCAGGTCGGAGACTTCGCTCTCCAGGGACCTGGTGCGGCTGTCGAGCCGGTTGACCTGGGGGCCGTAGTGGTCGCTCATGCTCACGCCTTCGCCCCCTTCGCGCTGGTCCCCGTCTCATCGAGCACGGCGCTCCAGAGGAGCGCCCAACCGATGAGGATGGCGATCAGGAACCACAGGCTGATCACGCGCAGGCTGACCAGGACGACCAGCACGCCGACGGCGTGCAGGCCGATGGCCACCTTGCGGCGGAACCAGTGCCTGACGGCGTCGACCGTCTGGAAAGCGCCGGCCACCGTCGCCGCCAGGTGCGGGACCAGCAGCACGAGCCACCACCCGGAGTGATCCCAGACGAACACGGCACTGATGAGCGCGGCCGCGACGACAGCCTGCCCGACCCAGGACCAGCGCACGATCCGCGTACTGAGTCGGCGCGCGGGCTCAGCCAGCCGTGCGGGGAGGGCCTTCTCGAACTCCACCAGCTTGCCGGTGACGCTCACCAGACGGGCATACTCCGCCGCGAACTGATCGTCACGCGGAGAGTGCTTCAGCACCTCGGCCCGGCGCTCGCCGACCTTCTCCCGCAGCTGCCGGTACTGCTGCTCTAACTCCTGCTCTGCGCCGCCCATGAGCCCCCACCCCGCAATATGACGATGACCGTACGTACCCCTCCCCACGACAGCCCTGATTAGTGATCAAAATCGGCCGACCGCGACGGCTGTCTCCTGAAGGACAAGCCGTCAACCCCGCCGACCACGGCCGACAGCCGTTGGATGCCGCGGCCGCGCTGCGCGGGCATGCGGCCCAAACGCGCGTACGGGCCGACCAGTTCGCCGCGGTCCTCGAGGACATTGCCGCCAACGGGCTGCCCGACCCCGAGCAGTGCACCCCGTGGGAGGACCTGCACGAACGGCACCTGGTCCGCCTTGCAAGGCCGGCCGTCGCCTGATGCGCCTTCACCACCGCGGCCGCCGCGCCCGGATCGCGTTCTCCGACGCGGCCGCCAAACAGCTGGAAGCCATCACCGACGAGGCGGAGCTCCACGCCCTGGACCGCGTCCTGGTCGTGCTCTCCGTCGACCCCGACATCGGCGAACCGCTCCCCGGCACCACCAGCGGCCCGCACCTGCGCGAGTACAGCGACGACGTAGACAGGTCCGCGTCCTGTACTTCGTGACCGCGCTGCGCACGGTGGTCGTGGTCGCCTACATCGAGGTGTAGCGGGGCACCCGTGCGGCGCTGGCAGCGCGGTGAGGCAGTCGGTGGAAACGCCTTTCAGAGGGCCTTGCCTAACGAGCTGGTGCACGAGTAGCGGTGAGACGACGAGAACCTCGGTGAGGCCCGTGCTTACGTTTGACCAGTCGAGTGCAGGTCCGCGGTCTGCTGGTGGGAGAGCAGGCCGGCGACGGCCTGGACGGTGTCGCTCATGTGCTCGCGGCGGCCGAGGTGGCGGGCCAGGGCCCGCCAGTTCTTCAGATGGGCGATGCCGTGTTCGACTCGGATTCTGCGTGAGGAGTGTGCCTTGCGCTGGCGCTCGTATATCTCCTCGTACCAGTCGGGGGCGTTCTTCTTGAACTTTCGGTGCGGTGGTGTCACCACCCGGCCTCCGGTTTGAGCGCCCAGGCCCTGGTAGCCAGCATCGGCGAGGATCTCGACCGCGGGCCTATCGGCCAGCAGCGTGACCAAACCCAACTGGCGGGCATGGGTGATGTCCGCACAGCTCGCGGGCCGGGTCGGGCTGCACCACAGCACACGGCCTTCGCCGTCCGTGACCACCATCGACTTCACAGCGTTCTGCTTGTTCTTGCCCGAGATGAACCTGTCCCGGTCCTTGCGTCCGACGGCGGGCCGCCGGACACGGATCTCGGTGCCGTCGATGATGCCGGTCATCCCGCTTGAGCCGAGGTGCTCGACGACGTCGGCCAGGGTCCGCAGCCGCACGCCGGTGCTGACCGTGCAGCCTCGCCCGGCGAGCAGAGGGCGCACCTCGTTGACAGCTCGGGTGATGGTCGAGCGGTCAACACCGAACCAGCAGGCCAGCACGTCGTGAGTGGCTCCATGACGAAGGTGAACGACGGTAGCCAACAGGCGGTCGACAAAGACGAACTGGTGTTTCGGCCCGCCGCCCACTGCCCGCTCGCGCGGCCGAGAGGCCAGCTTGGCCTGGTGTCGCTCATGCCACAACGGACCTATCTCGGCGACGAGTTCAGCAATCACATCGCCCGTCAGGCCAGTGATGCGACGGTTGCTGATGATCACTGCACGAGTCCTGTTCCCCACCACCCGACCATGATCAACCATTGCAGGCTCGACGTCTCACCGCTACTCGTGCACCAGCTCGTTAGCCGAAGGCCTCTTCAGCCCGACGCGTACCAGACATCCGCCCTGCGGGCACGCGACCACCACTACCCACGAGCACCCGGACCGCCCGCCGCTCTGATGTAAGGCGTCGATCGCCATGCAACGTTCAGGCATCACGGAGCGGTAGTCGAATAGCACGAAGGAAGGAACTGAGGGTCCCCACTCGGTGCCGCTACGAAGGAATTAGAGCAGCGTTGTGGGTGGCCTTCTCCGCCTCGATGAACGCGTACACTTCACTCATCGATAGCTCTCCTTCGGGAAGAAGACCGCCGCTTTTCGTAGCACCTTGATCGTCTCTGCCTGCTCGGCGGCCAGCCTCCGCAGCCGGCGCAGCTCTTCGCGCTCGGACGTCGTGAGCTCTCCCGGCGCCCCCTGCCCACGGTCGATCGTGTCCGGCTTGAACCAGTTCCGCAGTCCCTCGGCACTGACCCCGATCTCCCGGGCCACGTCGGTGACGGTCTTCCCGGAGGAGCGCACGAGCGCGACCGCGTCCCGTTTGAACTCCTCCGTGTACCGCCTGCTGTGGTTGCTCTTGCTTCCCACCTGGCACTACTTCCTCTGGAACCTCATGTCCCAGTCTCCAGGTGTCCAGGATCAAGGGGAAGGCTCAGGCTCCGACGACCGGACGATTGCGATGTCAGTCCCTTACGAGAACCAGGACGTCATTGGGGTCGAGACCACCGCGTTCTCTCTCTCCCATTGCGATGAGGCCAAGAACTACCTGAGCGAGCGGCCGGGTCGTAGTGTCCTCGACAGTTCGGCGCAAGACGACAGATACCAGCTCGATCACCGCTATGGCAACCGCCTGCTGGTTGAATGCCATGGATCGATCAAGTAGCGGGGTGATGATCTCGAGAGCGTCAAGCGCTGGGGTCTCTCGGTCTACGTCCCCGATGACGTTGGCGAGAAGACCAGCTGGGTCCTCAGATGGCCGAACGTCACCGAGAGCCTCGCTTAGGCGCCGCTCGAGGAACGTCTCGAACGACCGGGCGGCATTGAGCATGACGCCCCTGGGAGCCCAAGTCTGTACTAGATCGCGGATTGCGCGAGTGACGATTTCCAAGCGTTCTTCGAGATGTGGAGTGAGTGACAAGGATAGCCCAGTGTCGGTGTCGAGCTCTGCACAGTTCGGGGGATCCTCGACCAGCTGTCCAAGCCGATGTAGCTGCGCCGAGTTGAACAACGCCTTGAGGCTCGGAGCTTGTGTGCCCGGCTGACGGTCATCAGTGGGCGCAGAGAGCAGCCGGACACAGGAAGACAGATGCCCTCTGATGAGTGCTCCGAACCTCGGGCCTGGATGGTAAGGCCAAGGCGTTGCTCCTCCCACCCAGAGTTTCGGTCGCTGGGTGTCGCCAAACCACACCGATGCGTGAGACAGAGAGGCACCTAGTAGGGATTGCGACGAGGACAATTCGTTGGCGGTCGGTAGCCTATAGGCCGTCCCCTCATCGAATAGCGCGTTCAGCCACTCAAGGAACCGGCCAGTATCACTAGCCCACAGGCCGAGGGCTTCCCCCTCGGGCTGCGAGCGATTGTAGTGCCGGCCCGCGGCGCGTTCGTCCTCAACGAAACTTTGGTAAAGGAACTGGTTGATCGGTCGAACACAGAGTGCCGCGCCGCTCTCCAGTCGGATTTGATCCTGGAGATTTCGGTTGGCAACGACACCGGTCACCAGCCTTCGTCGTGCTCCATCTACGTCGTTGGCGACAGGCCCAGTGCCGGCCTCAAGCAATGCATCGAGACGTCTCCGGACTTCGGGTGCGACTTCCCGGGCCTCGTCCGCGCAGTCGAATGCCAAGCTCAGGGCGGGAACGGTCGCTGTATCCAAACAACTTACAATCACAGGGGTCGCGTCAGCCGCCGCTGCCCAGAGCAGCGTGGTCTCCCTCCACCATGAGTCTCCCACTGAGTGAACGAGTGTTTCCAGCCCTGACTGGGATGCTCGGAGTTGATTTGCGGCGAGATACTCCTGCAACGTGAGGTGAGCGAAGGCGTAGATTCCCTGTTCTCGTTCCAGGAGTAGACCGCTCCGCCCGATCTCCGTCAGGAAGTCCGATGCAGTGACGGCGCCTCCGCCTAGTCGCGCTAGCGGCGCGCTGATCACGGATAGCGCGGCCTCCATGGGAATGTCACGGCGCCGCTGCTGCATCATGTACAGCGCGAGATGCTGGATCACATGTTCCTTTTGGTTTCCCCCCAGGCCCGTCGGGTTCGCGATGTTTTTTGCCTCTTGCCGGCGGTGCAGTAGGACGTCGCACATTTCGGCGTAGAGTTCGGCCCGGCTTCCAGGGAGTGCCCCTCGATACCGGTGGACGTTCGCGATCATCGTGAGCAGCAGTGGGTTCGACGCGAGGTCATGGAGCGCAGGCCTGGCCCTCAGGCGTTGCAGTACGTCCTCGGCATCCCGGTTGGACCGTTCTTGTACCCATGTGTCCTCGGCAGCGTAAGCCCGACTCGTGATTGCGTAATACCAGCGGTGAACGAAAGCATCGATCTGTTTGTCGTCCCACCGCAGCAACTGAAGGACCTCGGCCTTCGACAGCGGATTCGATACATAGCCGTGGGGACGGGAGGTGATCAGGAAGGTGTTGCCGGGATACCTGTCGATCTGGCGCTGAGTCCATTTGACGACGCTCCTGCGGTCCCCCTCGTCAGCAACCTCGTCCAACCCATCGAGCAGCACGACACACTGGCCCCGGTTGAGACGGCTTTCCAACAGGTCGGACTGCCCCGCCCCACCCAGCCAACTGACCGAGGCCGCCATCGTTGCGAGAGTCGGAGGTTCATCGACGGTCATTGCCGTCGCATGATCCCTGAGAACGAGCAATACCGGCAACGGCGAGCGCCGCCAGAAAGCCCCCGTATCGCTCGATAGCGAAAGTGCGATGCTGCGCAAGAGAGTTGTCTTGCCAGTTCCTGGCCCGCTAATCAATGCAAAGGTGCCGGTCCTGGTCAGGAGGTCGGAGAGAGATAGGCGAGTACCTGAAGCGACCGAGTTGCCGAGGCTCGCCTCTGCCGCAGCGGCGGGTCGCGTGCTTAGCGCCACATCGACCATGACTTGTTGAGACCGCAGGACAAATTCTCCCTGCGTGGCGATACCGATGGTCTCCATATCGGCCATTGCCGTGCGCAACCTCCGACGATATCTTCGCTCCATCGCGCCTAGTCGGGTGAGCGCTCTTCCGTTCGGACGGGCAAGCAAAATGAGGGGGATCTGGAGGGAAGCCAGGAGGATGCTGGCGTAGGTTGGCCCCCCTACAGGATGAATGAGAAAGGTTGTGGCTACGCCGAGGACTCCGATGCTCCATGCTGCAAGGAACCACCGGCGCGTCCTGGGTGTCCACCTTCTTGCAAGTACCTCATCTGCCTCGGACGCCGACCGGTTGAGGCGACGAACAAGTTTCTCCACCGGCTCTAGGTCCGCAGGCCTCTGGTAGACCATGACTTCGTTCACCTTGCCGCGAAGGACTTCAAGGACGTGCGGCCCGGCGTAGCCCAGGACGACGATCACGAATTGGGCCTTCCAGCCGAGAGCCCGGGTGAGATCAACGTTATTCACTGCCTCGAGCCCGCTGCGAGTGAACTCTGCATCGAACTGCGCGTCGACGATCTGGATGAGTAAGCGAGGACCATGCTTGCTTACCACGGCATAATCAGCGCGCACGCCCTTTTCGTGCCACTCCTGTTCGTAGTCCAGCCCCGCCTCTTGTAGCAAACGCTCGAGGGCACGCTCAAGGATCTCTCTGCTGGGCTGCTCCCGATCTGTCGCGGCTGCGACGAAATCGCTGTCGATCTGTCCGCCATCGTGCTCGGCGCGTTCGTGCACCACCCACGCGAGTTGCAGGAGTTGGCGGATGTTGCCGCCACTCAGTGACAAAAGCATCTGGATTGCTCCTGGCTCCAACCTTAGTGGCTGTCCTGATTGGCCTTCGGTATAGGAGCGCAGGAGGCTGCCGGCGTCGGATGGGTTGAGGGGCTCGATGCTCAACACGTTGGCGCCGAAGCGTTGTTGAAGATCAGGGGGAAATGCGTTCCATGCTTCGTTGTTTCCGAGGAGAATGAACATGACCTGCTCGCTCGGCAAACGTTCAACAAGTGAGTGCAGGACGCCAATATTGGGGATATGAGTGCGACCTGCGCGGTTGCGTACGAGTCGCTCGCACTGATCGATCACGATGATCAGCGGTTGTGTAACCCGCGCGCAGATGGCTGCGAGAAGTTGCAGCCCGAAACGGGCGCGAGCGGGATCAAGGATTGGACCCTCGACACCTAGACGGCTGGCTGTGACAAGATCGATTTCCCGGCCCACAAGCCAGTCGTAGGCCTGCTGTTCGAGATTTGGATTGAGGAGCGCATCCAAGGCCCGCTCAAAGTCGGCACTGTCGGCGGCGACTTTGGCGAGCTCCTCCGCTTGCACTTCCAGCACTTGCCCCGGCTCGACGAGCATCGCCCGATACAGTGCGGGAACTTTCTCCGGATCCCGCCTCGCCGCATCGATCAGGTCGGTCTCCTCGACCGAACCCCTTGCCTTTTCTGTGGCCAGGACGCTCCGGAAGCGCAAGGCGAGCTCGCGGAGTTGAGGCCTGCCGAGCTGGCTCATGAGTCGCTGGTAGACCGAGAGGAAATCGTCGTCTTCTGCCTTGTGGTAGAGCCGGATCACGCCCGACGTTGTCGTACCGGAGGAAATCCGGCCGAGCGCGAAGCGGACCGTGTGCGTCTTTCCAGACCCGTGAGAGCCTCGTACGAATACAGCCTGTCCTTGATCACCAGCCCCGTTCTCAAATTCCGCCAAGTACCGCTCGATGGCTGCGGCCAATTGTCGAACGTGTGGCAGCTCATAAGTCGGTCCTGTCGTCTCCCAGTCCGTCAACGCTGAGTCGAGGACGTGCTCCTCCATGCTTGAAGTGCTCTGTGCGGAGAACGGGTTGCGAGGCATCGGCGTGGGCTCAGTCATCGGCGATTCCACTCGTTCATCGCATGCACCGTCTCGACCAGCCACTCATACGACATCCTCAGCATCGCGGGGTCAGCGGGGACGGGAGTACCGTTCGGTACACTGAGTCGGTAGTCGAGCAACTGGGACAGCTTTTTTAGGGCTACTTTGATAGGCAGCGGCTCCCTACTAAAGACCGTTTCCAGGCCTCTCCTGTCGAACGGGCAGGCGTGCTCGACGGTGGCTTGCTGCCAACGGCCCTCAGCCAGCATCCTGATCTGTTTACTCACCAGCGGGCTCAGTCGAACGATGTGTGCGTCGTCCGGCGTGAGACCGACCAGGTCGGCAGTGTTCGCATGATCCCCTTCCTGATGAGTGAAGACCACGATTCCGGGCGCAGTCTTGAACACAACCCGAGCCGCGCTGAGCATGGGAGCAGCTGCAAGTCGCTCGATGAGGACGCCGAACCCATACGGTCCAGCTTTTTGCCCGGACAGCTCGACTACCAGGCTCTTGGCGAGACCTTGGAACTGTGGCTGATACGTGGGCCGAGCTATTGAGGTTACCTCGTCGATTCTCTGCTCAAGTTTTTCCGTGAGCTTAAGCCCTGCAGCGTGGATTTCGACCTTTAAGTGAACAAGAATGTTACTTAGAAGCTCGAATGAGTCGAAAGTGTCCAAATCGATCTCGCCGACTACGAAGCGATTGTCGAGCCCGCGCGCATGCCTGTACATGTCCAGTACGCAACGGGCCATGGATGTTCGGCCGGTGAAGTCGCGGCCTGACACCACCACGAACGCCGGTCGCTCACCGGCGATTGCTTCGTTGAGATAGTGGCGCAACGGCCCAGTGTCGAGGAAGCCGTCGAGTTCAAGACGGTCGCGGCCATCGGGCTTGGCGGTTAGTGGGGCGAGAGGACGCACCGTGTATGGATTACAGGTCAGGCCAAAGGCCTCATATGCTGGTTGTCGTGCTGGCATTGGTCAACCACCGAGCATGGTGATGTAGTCGACCAGCTCGCCCGTTACCTCGCCGAATGAGGATTCGGAAAAAATATCTTCGAAGTAGGGTTCGAGGCCATAGAATTGGTGAACGCCCTCTTGGGCTAGTTCGGCCAGCTCGGTGCCGTGGCGGCGCGTGAAACCATCAGTGTCATCGGGGCGTAGTCGGTCCTGATATACCGCTTCGAGGTCGGCCAGAAGGTCAGGACGGGCGACGGATGCTCTGTAAAGGGCCGGGCTCTGGATCCGTAGGACGATCAAGCGGAGGAGAAGGTCGAGGCGCGGGACCTGTCGACCAGGAGCGTCCCGTGCTACGGCGTGAGTAAAGATAGCGAGATTGACGACACGCTTGATGTGGCGAGGGTTTGGATAAACAATCTTCTGGAGAAGTTCAATATGAGGGGCGAGGTCCGGAGGTAGATTGAGTCCTGCGATGAATGCGCCAATGGTGGGAGCGTTGAATGTGGAAAGATAGAGAGGTAACTGGATCATCTTGTCCAGGTACTCGTTGCCGATCTCAATGACCTTCTCTGTCGTGAATCCGAAATCGCGATATCTAACAGCGACACCGCGGTCAACTACGTCCTTGGCAATGGCCATTACAACAAAGATATTGCGGAGATCGAAGAAGAGCTTCATTGACTCCAGCAGGTCCACAATTTCGTCCGGTTCGCAACGATCCAAGTCGTCGATGAGAATGACTAGCCGAACGCCGCTCTCAGCCAGCCGGTCTGCTTCGGCCTGGAGAGTGGACCTAAGCCGCCGCATCTCGCTTTCCACCAAACCGCGCGCTTTGGAGTACTCTTCAGCGGCGTTCTTGATGTCGTCGAGTTTGACCGAACCACCGGATACCTTGCCCAGAACGATGTTCGCAGTCAGAGTGCTGATTACGCTGCCCAAGCGGCGCACCGTCTGGCTGAAGCGCTGGGATCTGTCGTCGCTGAGCGTGTCCTGCAGAGTATGCAGGAGAGGCAACAACATGTTCGGCTCGTTGCGATAGACCCAGGGGTTAAAGTCGACACGAATGGTCCGTTCGGGATAGTCCGCCTCTAGAGTCTCAGCGATCATGCGCAACAGGCTGGACTTCCCGCTGCCCCACGGTCCGAAGATGCCAACCGTGAACGGGGTCTCGGTTGCCTCACTCACGATGACCCTCGCCAGCGGACCTACGTACTGGATGAGGCCCAAACCGTCCATCGCACGTCCCACGGGAGCGTCGGAGACGAGCAGGCGCTCAGTTGTCATAGGTGCCCCTAGTTCCCGGAGATGGCCTCGGCCGACGCAACAACTGTGCACGACGGAGTGTCATCGCGCCTGCACTTTCAGATCAACCAAAGGTCTCGAATTGGTTGCCTCGTAACCTTGTTACGGCGCCAGAACCGTTGCTTGACCCCTGAGAAGGCTCCCGCCTTGGGTGTGTCAATTTAGCGGCCCTGTCTCAGATTCGGTGGTGACGGAGGGTTGTGACGCGTCGTTGACATTGGCGTGAGGGGTGTCAACGAGCTTGTTCAGATGGTGTTTTCGGGCCTGTGCCCGCTGGTCATAGATGACATGGTCGACGAGGGTGAGCGGATCTTAGCGCGGGCGCGGACGTCGCAGGACATGGCGCCGTGTCCGGTGTGCGGGGTGCCGTCGGGCGGGTGCACGGCTACCACTGGCGGACTGTGGCTGGCGTGCCGGTCGACGGGAGGCGGGTGGTGGTCCATGTGCGGGTGCGGCGTCTGGTGTGCCCCACGCGCGGCTGCCGACATACCTTCCGCGAGCAGGTGTCCGGAGTGCTCGATCGATACCAGCGGCGCGCCCCCGTCTGACTAGGCAAGTCAGGGGCCTTGACCCGGAATCTTGGACACGGGCTATGCGATTTGGGCCAGGGTAGTTGATGTTGTATCGAGCGTTGTCTCGTGGGCGATGGGGCTGCGTTGTCCGAGGCGGGAGTGACGGCGTCGGGTGTTGTAGCGGTTGAGCCAGCCGAATGCGTCGAGGCGGGTTTCGCGTTCGCTGGACCAGGTCTTGCGGCCCTGGAGCGTCTCGCGTTTGAACGTCCCGTTGAAGGACTCGGCGAGCGCGTTGTGTGCCGCGTTGCCGATCGCGCTCATGGACTGGCGGACGCCGGCTGTGCGGCAGGCGTCGGCGAAGGCCCGGCTGGTGTACTGGGCGAGTTCAACCAGTCGTTGCAACGTCGGGTTGTTGCAGCGAGCGTAGCTGCTCTTCGAAGACCTCGGCTGGTGTCCGCCAACCGAGGACCTTGAGACGTCGGTGCGCATGTGGTCCGCGATGGCCCAGCTGGCCAGGCGGCGTGAGGCGAGGTCGATCACGGTGGCCAAGTACAGGCACTTCCCGCCGTCCAGCGGGAGATAGGTGATGTCGCCGACGTACTTCGTGTTCGGCTCGCTTGCCGTGAAGTCGCGGCCGATGAGGTCCGAGGCCGTCGCCGCTACCGGGTCCGCAACAGTGGTGCGATGGCTGCGGCGCAAGCGCACGCCCGCCAGACCGGCGCCCCGCATCACCCGTGCGATCCGCTTGTGGTTGACGCGTTCGCCCGCCTCGCGGAGCTCGGCCGTGATCCTGGGGACGCCGTACGTGCCGTCCGACTCGCGGTGCACGGCCCGTATCCGGGCGGCCCGCTCTGCGGCCGTCCGGCGCCAGTAGTAGAAGCTGGAGCGGGCGATGCCCAGGATGGTGCACAGCCGGTTCACGCCGTACCGGCGCTGATGGTCGGCAACGAACTGGTAGCGGTTCACCAGCGCGTCTCCCCGGCGCAATACTTCGCCGCCTTGCGTAGGATCTCGCGCTCTTCCTCCAGCTCACGGACCGTTTCCGCTGAGCGGCGTTCTCCGCCGCCAACGGCGCCGGCGGCTTGGTCGGCACCTCTGCCCGGCGCCCCGGGGCCGGCTCGCTCCAGCCGCCCGGACTCAGTTCCGCAGGATCTCGGGATTGATCCCCAGATCGGCGGCGACCTGCCGGATCGTCGCCTCGGGCCGGCGACTGGTCCAGCGCGACCGGGTCCGCCTTGAACTGCGGCGGATAGTTCTTCGTGACCACGAGATGTCCGTTCTCAGACCCTCAGGATCCAGTGTCTCGTGTGTCCAGGATGAAGTGTCAAGGCCCCACCGCGTCTGCCGAATACGAGACCAACTACTACCGCGGAAAACGAAACCCCAGGTCACAGTCACGACCTAGAGTCTTGATCGAACCCGGAACGGTTCAGACTCGGCAGGGCCCCTACCATCTGGCGCGGTCGACTGTACTGAGGAGTTCTGCAGCGTGAGGTCCGCGGGGGCTCCGGAGCGCACTGTGCCGTTATCGATGCAGGCCGTTCTGCCTGTGCCGAGGGCCTGCAAGCTGACGAGAGTTCTCAGCCGGGCACTGGGGCACACCTTGTCGATGAACTCCAGCGTGGGCACGATGCGCACATCGGCTCGGGGATCACGGTAGGCGAGTGTCTCGACAGCTGCACGTGTCATAGGTGTGGTGGCGAAGACATGGACGACAACCTTTCGCCGCCGTGTCTGCACCCTGTCCACGGCGACGCGGCGGAGGCGTAAAAGTCCTTCGGAAGGGCTCTGGAGGACGTGCTGGGCTGCCGTCTCAAGGGACTGCCTGTCGAGGACGCCGCCGACGGGCAGTATGAGTATGCCGCGCAGGTCGGCAACGGCAAGGCAGTCAGCGCCCACTGGCACCAGGAGTGCGACGCCGACGAGCGGCGGCCTCCAGTCCTCGTATGCGGCCCGACGCTGCTCAGCTATCGCGACGGTAGCGGGCGGCATCAGGTCACACGGCCTTTGACTGCTGCCACGATCTCGGCGAGGTGGCTGGGCTGGCTGGTGCCGGGGATGGGGGCGATGTGGCTGCCGTGGTCGAGGAGCCAGTGGAGTGGAGCGGCGGGCCCGTTGGCGCTGGCGAGGCGGCCAGCGCCCAGCGGTCGGTAGGCCACGTACGGGATGCCGTGTTCCTGGCACACCTCGACAGTGGGATCCAAGGGCTCGTCGACGTTGAGGACGTTCTGTACTGCGGCGATGGGCAGGTAGTTGCTAGCTCGGAGGATGTCCTCGGGGGTGACCTTCGACAGGCCGATGTGCCCGATCTTTCCCTCGTCCTTCAGCGAATCCAGGACGGCGAGTTGGTCTTCGAGCGCCACCTGCGAGTCGATGCGATGCAGGTAGCAGAGCTCCAGTCGGTCGACGCGCAGGCGTCGAAGGCTCGCCTCGACACAGGCTCGCAGGTAGTACGGGTTCCCGAGCGGTATCCACTGGCCTGGCGCGGGGCGGGCCAGGCCGACTTTGGTGGCGATCAGCACGTGCTCCGGGTAGGGGGAGAGCGCGTCACGGATCAGCTCTTCGACCGTGTGTGGGCCGTAGGCGTCGGCGGTGTCGATGTGGCTGATGCCGTAGGTGTCCACGGCCTGGCGGAGGATGCTGAGCGCGGTGTCGCGCTCTGGGGGGTCTGCCCAGGTTCCGGGACCGGTGAGGCGCATGGTGCCGAAGCCGAGTCGGGACACGGTCTTGTCGGCGATGGAGATGGTCCCTGCGGGCGGAGTCATGCGGAGACCTCCGCCAGGCAACGCTGGACGGCGATCTCGACGGCGTGGGCGTGACTGTCGGGGTCGCTGGTCACGAGCTGATGGGGGATGTTGTCGTTGGCCAGCAGGCGGTGCGCGTGCTGGTCGACGAGGCGCCGGAATCCTGCGTCGTCAGCGTGGCCGGTGTCGGCGGGCGCGCTCTCGTCGAGCACGGTCGCGAAGAGCAGGTCGTACTTGGGTACCTGCGTGGTGGCGAGGGCCAGGAGCCGTTCGCGTTCGAGTCGGGGTGGCGTCTGCGCCCGGAAGGCGCACGCGGCGTACCAGTAGGCGATGGCGTCGAGTGGGACCCTGTCGACGAGGACGACTTCGCCACCTTGGGCGACGGCGCTGACCTCGTCGACGATGCCCTGCGCGACGATCCACTCGGTGGACAGCGCGGTGTGGTGGTGCATCTTCGGCAGGCCGGCCTGTGCCGCGCGCTTGCCGAGGCGGCCGGTGCGGGCCACGGTGAGGCCGTTGCCCCGGAGTTCCATCTCGATGCGTTTGCAGAGCGTTGTCTTGCCGGTGGAGTGCGTGCCGAGCACGCCGATGCGGATGGGGCGGGTGGTCACCACAGGGTGGGATCCTTGTCTGGTTCGGGGGCGCCGGGCAGGCCGGGCGGCACGGCCGCCGCGACCAGCTGGTCCCAGGTGTCGTAGTGCTCGGCCATGGCGAGCAGCAGTTGGGCCGTGGCGTAGGCGTCGTATGTTGCGCGGTGTCGTCCTACGCGCGGGGCCTGTGACAAGTCCGGTTGCACGTGCTTGAGCAGGGCGTCGAGGGTGTATTTGGGCAGGTCCTTGTATGTGGCTTTGGCCAGGCGAAGGGTGTCGATGACTCCGGCTGGCTCCCACGTCGGGAGGTGACGGCGCAGCTCCCGGTAGTCGACGTGGGCGTGGTGGGCGCAGATCCAGTGCTGGCCGAGGAAGGCGCGGACGGGCTCGGCGAGTTCTGCCCATGCCGGTTGGCCGGCGAGGGCCTCGTTGGTCAGGCCGTGGATGCCGGCCGCGCGCGCTGTGACCGGCCGTTCGGGGCGGATCAGCCACGCCCCGGCCGTCGCGGTGTGCGGCCGGCCGGTGCGGATGGGCAGCGCGGCGATCTCCACGAGGTCGGGCGGGGTGGTCCCGTTGCCTTCGACATCGACGACCAGGAGAGAGGGCCAGGAGTCATGGTTCATGCTGGATAGGGTCCGTTCTCCGCCTCCCAGCCGATGGGGGCCCGGCCGTGCTGGCGGTACAGGTGAGGTTTGGCGCGGTCGTGGCACTGGTAGCCGAACCCGTGCTGCAAGTAGTAGCGGGGCGGCTCGTCCAGTCCCTCGACGACGATGGCACGATCGTTGATCTCAACGTCGCCGATCGCGCCGAGGGCGCGCGCCGCACGGACGACCTCATCCGGGTCGGGTTTGACCCATGCCCCGGCGCAGCGGGCGACCTGCTCGCGCGGGCAGATGTCGCACAGCTCCCGCACCCCGTAATGGCCGTTGTAGTCGGCCTCGCCGTGCGCGTAGGCCACCCCGCAGCTGGTCTTGCGGAACAGTGTCCCCCACGGCGCGGCCCCCGGCTGCTGGGCCGCGTCGAAGGCGGCCAGGATCCGCTGCTCGGCCTGCTCCGGCATGATCTTCCGCCGGGCGGTGTCGTCGTACGGGACCGGCAGACCGTGCCCCTCGTAGTAGTCCTTGATCTCGTCGCGGAAGAACAGGCCCGTGAACACGGTGGCGTGCGCGTGCAGGGACAGTTCACGGGCCCGCTCGATGTGCTCGTCGGAGTCGTTGAGGCCCGGCACGATCGGACGCCAGTACAGGATCGTCCGGTACCGCTCGGCGTGCTCGTAGAGCATGCGCAGGCTGTCGGCCGCATGCGCGGAGTTCACCGGCTCGATCGCCGGGTCCTCGATGCCGGAGTGCGTCACCAGGACCGTGATCCGCAGATTCTGGAAGGAGTTCAGGACGGCGCAGTCCTCCGCGTCCACGCGCCACCGTGTGATGACCAGGATGTGGTTGGTCAGGCCGCGGTCGTCGAGCTGCTGGAGCACGGCGAACAGGTGCGGTTTGACCACCGGCAGCATCGGGTCGGTGGCCCGGTTGAACAACTGGATCGGCGTGCGGTGAGGACGGAAGTAGGGGTGGCTGACCAGAGCCTCGACGGCGGCCTCGTCGGTCATCAGACGCTTCGGCGTCTTCATTTCGAAGTTGTCGAACAGGTGGCGGACGCAGTAGCCGCACTCCAGAGGGCAGCCGATCACGTGGTTGAGCGACAGGCCTGACTTGCGGTACTCGATCACGTCGGCGAGCTCGGGCTTCAACGCGCCTATCTGCTCCGTCGTGAGGAGCGGAAGCGAGCGGCGATGGACGGCGGAAACGGTCAAGGGGATCTCCAGGGCCGGAGTGGTCAGCGGTCGGCGGGCGTGGGCTGAAGCGGAATGGGGGTGGGGACGGCGAGCAGGCTGCTGCGATGGGCGCCGAACCAGGTGCCGAAATCGCGGCGGGCGGCGCCGGCGTCGTCCGAGGTGTGCATGAGGTTGTGCACGAGACGCTGCTCGGCGAGGGCACGTTCGAGGCTGTCGTTGCCGAAGTCGCCGCGGACCGTGCCGGGCGCGGCCCGGGTCGGATCGAAGTGGCCGATGAGCTGGCGCAGTTGGTTGTGGATGCCCGGCTCCCCGTAGGCGAGCGCGACCGACACGGGCTTGCCCGCGTACGCGTCGTCCAGGCCGGCGGGGATGTCCCGGCCGGGGAACCAGTCGGCGTCGACGAGGAGATCCCAGTAATGCACGTGAGCCTGCCAGGCCTGCACGATGACGTCCCGGCGGCTGGCGACGGTACAGCCGACGGCATCAATCCGTTCAAGGACGGCATCCACCAAGCCGCGCTCCACCGCATCCGGCTTGCACAGGATCACGGAACAGCGGTCGAAGTCGGGGACCGGCGGGCGGCGGCCGGGCCCATACCATGTGCCGTACTCCCGGCGGGCGCTGTCGGGATCGTCGCTGGTGTGGATGAGGTTGCGCACGAGGCGCTTCTCGACGTCCGCGGCGGCGACGCTGTCGTCACTGAGGTCGCCGCGGATCGTGCCCGTCACCGCCCGGGTCGGGTCGGTGTGCCCGATGACCTGGCGCAGCCGGGCGTGGAGGCCCGGTTCACCGTGCGCGAGCGCCACCGTGACCGGCCGGCCCGCGAACGCGGCATCGATGCAGGACGGCAGATCGAGCCGCGGCCTTCGGCCGGCGTCGGCGAGCAGATCCCGGTACACGACGTGCGCCTGCCACGGCTCAGCAATCACGTCCAGGCGACCGGAGACGGCGATGCCCGCGGCGGAGATCATTGCGAGGACCCGGTCGACCAGGCCACGCACGACGGCGTCCGGCTTGCACAGGATGACCGCCCAGCGCTCGAAGTCGATGCCCTCGACCACGGCGCCGCTCATCGGCCGCCCGCCGCTCACCGGACACCTCCGGCCACCGCGGCGGCGCAGGCCGGCCACTTGCATTCCATGAGCCAGCGAAGACCCGGATCGAGCACCGCCAGGAGCTCCGGATCGGCGGCTGCGGTCTTGTCGTGCCGGATCTGCCGGTACAGCTCGAACAGCATCACCACCTGCTGCCAGTACGGGGCCAGATCCAGGCCCTGGATGTGCTCGGCGGTGTAGCGGACCTGGTTGGTGCGCAGCGCCTCCTCGTGCACCAGGACGTTCGCGATGGTCGCGCCCTCGGTGCTCGCCGGCATCGACGGGAACGCGAAGGCGGGCACGGTGCGACGGGATTCGGCTTCGGCCAGGACGCGCTCGACGCGGGCGGCGTTGGTGTCGTTGACGTGGGCCGAGCCGATGACGTGGGTGTACGTGCCGAGCTTCAGGCCGAGCTGGATGGCCGCGTACTCCTGGATCATCGTGAACGAGAAGACATCGGAGAGCAGCCCGCAGTCGAGGTCGTTGGCCCGCATGCTGCACACCATGTGCAGCCGTCCGCCGCGCGAGAGCAGGTGGAGCCCGGCCAGGCAGGCGACGTCGGGGTTGTCACGGTCGGCGAGTTCCCTCGCGGCGAAGACCGGCAGATAGGCGCGCTTGCTGTCGGGTTCGTTCAGCAGCAGCTCCACCACCCGGTCGAACTGCGACTGGTGGCCCCGGGCCGGGCTGAACAGGGCATGCCCGTACGCGGACCCGCCGAGCCGGATGCCGTCGGCGCTGCTGGCACGCATGGACGGCGCGTAGTAGACGATCATTGCCAGGTCCCGGCGACCGGCGAGGTACCAGAGCGCTTCGGCAAACTGGAAGACCGGATTGACTCTGCGTTCGGCTAGGTACGGGAGACGCTGTCGGGGGTCGGGCAGGCGGAAGCTGGCTCCGGTCACTTCGCGGGCTGCGTTGCCGCGGGCGTCGATCCGGTGTTCCGGTTCGTTTGTGGCGAGCTGCAGCAAGGCGAGGTACGCGCCCTCGACGCTGCGAAAGGCCTGTGCTGTGAGCAAGACACCCTCCTGTTCCGGGGATGATGGTGTGCGGCCTGGTGGTTCGTACGGGCGCCCGGCGCGGGGGCGGAGGCGGCGTCTTCTCTAGGGGGAGGAGAAGCCGCACCGTCTTCCCCGCGCCGGGCTGGTGTCTCGCGCTCAGCCACGGGGGGTGCCGAGCGTGAGACGTTGGGCCCGCGCACGGTCCTTGCGATGCACGAGGTAACCGCGCGCGGCAATGCGGATGAAAACGGGGGCCGTGCGCGGGAGTTCCTAGACGCTTACCGGCTCGTCGGTCACCGGGGGCTGGGCGCGGCCGGAATGCAGCACCGACCACGGGATGCGCGTACCGACGTCCTCCTCCTTGCGGAGGAGGTTCTCCGCGAGGCGCCGACGCTGGACCTCACCCGTCCCTGCGGGTGCGTAGGTGGTCTGCATGTCCCGCCAGAAGCGTTGGAGGGGAAAGTCCTCGTCCAGGCCGTTGGCGGCATGGAGTTGCATGGCGTCGTCGCCGGATTCGGAGGCGAGATCATGGCCGAGCGCCTTGGCGGTGAGCAGTTCGTCGTCGCAGGGCAGGCCGCGGTCGAGCATGTCGACAGCGTGGTAGGCCAGGATCTTGGCCATGAGCACCCGGGAGGACATCCGGCCGATCCGGTCCCGTATGACGCTCAGGTCGGCGAGTTTGCCCTCGTAGCGGGGCCGGTTGCTGACGTACCGGGCAGTCAGCGCGACCGCGGTCTCGTGCAGGCCCAGGGAGACGGCGGTGAGATTGGGGCGGCCGTACAGGATGCTGCTGGACTGGGCGACCTCGAAGCCCTGGCCCACCTCACCGAGCACGTCGGTGGGGGCGATGCGTACCCGGTCGAAGGTGATCTGGCCGTAACTGAAGCCGCGCAGCCCGAGCCTGCCACTGTGCCGAACGAGAGTGACCCCTCGCTGGTCTTCCCGGACGAGGAACGCTGTCAGGGCGCGGGAGGTACGGGTGCCGGCCGGGGAGGTGCGGGCGACAACGACGTGGAGATCCGCGATGTGGCTGTTGCCCACATGGGCCTTGATCCCGGTGAGGACCCACGCCTTGCCGTTCCACTCGGCCCCGGTTGCCATGCCACCGATGTGACCTCCCTGGTCCGGCTCGGTCACGGCGATCGACATCAGCGTGCGGCCGTCTGCCACACGCGGCAGCAGCGCGGTGTGCTGGTCCTCGGTGCCGTAGTGCAGGAGCGCGGCGATGGGGATCAGGCCGGCCTGGAGGATGGCCGCGGTGGCACCGGAGACGCGGGCGAGACGGTGGATCAGGATGGTCTTGGCGACATGGCCGGCCTCCATGCCGCCGAAGGCCTCGGGCACGGTGACGCCGAACCAGCGGCGCCCCGCAAGCAGCCGGGCAACCTCCCGGTCCACATGGTCAGGGGCATTCTCCATGTGCTCCACCCGGGGCTGGATCTCCTGGGCGGCGAAGTCATCGACGGCCTCCCAGAGGGCCCTGTGGGCGGGGGTGAGGAACCGGTCGAGGGTAGTCGGGGTGGTGGGCATGGACATGGGTGGGTCCCTCTCCCTCAAGGCTCACATGACGGCTGCGGCGTGAACGGGATCAGTGCGCGGGTGCTTGGGCGGTGAGGGTGTGCACGACTGTGCTGCCGGTGTCCTTGACGATGTCGAGGAGCTGCTGGGCCTGGCGGAGGGGGCGGGGTTCGGGGTCGATGACGCAGACCGTCCCCCACGCGATGCCGGTGTCCCAGTCGATGAGAGGTGCGCCGAAGTAGGAGCGGATGCCGAGGGCGTCGGTCACGTGGTTGCCGACGAAGCGGGGGCTGGCGTAGACGTCGGGTAACGGGAGAGCTTTCCGGCGGGCAATGACTTCCGGGCACCAGCCATGGCGGCGGCTCATGCTGCGGCCCACCGGGATCAGCCCGCTGTCGTGGGGCGGCTGGTGCAGGCCGATGAACGTCTGCTGGGGCCAGAAGATGTTGACGAAGCCGTAGGCGAGCCCGGTCCGTTCGGCCATCTCGCGCGCGAGGTGGTCCATGTGATCGTCGGGACCCGGGGCGATACCGAAGCGTGCGATCACCTCCTGGCGGCCCTGCTCCACGGCGATCAGTTGCGCGGTGGTGGCGCTGATCGATGCGGGTTGGTGGGGCAGTAGGCCGTGCGGCGCCATCACCGCCTCCCCAGGGGAGGACAGCGGGCGTCCACGGGTGAGGCCAGCGCCAGCGGGGGACGGCATGAGGGGGTGCTGGTGTGTCATCAGATATCCAAGGGGGCTGGAGTGGAGAGGCAGGCGAGGGCGTGGTCGACCAGGGCGACCAGGGAGGCCGCGACTTGGGTGGCCTCCCGGGCGTCGCACCGCATCACCGGGATGTCGGGGGCGATATCGAGGGCCTGGCGGACATCCTCGTGACGGAACAGGACGGCGCCGTCGAATGGGTTGATCGCGATGATGAACGGCAGTCGGATCTGTTCGAAGAACGACACCGCCAGGAAACTGTCCTCTAGTCGGCGGGTGTCGACGAGGACTATGGCGCCTACTGCTCCGCTGCACACGTCGTACCAGAGGTGGGAGAACCGCTGTTGGCCGGGCGTGCCGAACAGCAGCAGCTCGAAGGGGTGCGGGTCAGTGAAGCCGACACGGCCGAAGTCGAACGCCACCGTGGTGGTGGTCTTGGACGCTACATGGTCGAGGCGGTCGACCGGCAAGCTCGCCTCGGTCAGCCGCTCTTCGGTGCTCAGCGGCGGGATGTCGCTGATGGCACCGACCGCGGTGGTCTTCCCTGCCCCGAACCCACCGGCGATCACCACCTTGAACACCGTTCGGCCTGCGCCATGCTCGGCGTGCATCTCCGCCGAGGGATCATGAGTTCGCGCGTGTGGGCTATTCATCGGGCCACTTCATCGCCAGGGCGGCGCGCAGCCGCAGGAGCAGGGTGTGGTCGGGATCGGACGCTGCGTCGGCTGCGCCCGGCACGAGGACGTGGGTGGCCATCAGGTCGCTGATGAGGATCTTGGCGGGGGTCAGGCCGCAGCCGAGGGTGCCGGCGAGTTCGGCGACCGACCGCGGCCGGGTACGGCACAGGGCCGTGATCCGTCCGCACTCCTCCGGCAGCCCGGGGCCCGGGCGTCCGGGGCCGGGGTGCATGACCGATTCCAGGCGCAGGCGGTAGCGCGGCTGGGTACGGCCCCGGGTGAGTGCGTAGGGCCGGACGAAGGCTGTCGTGTCTGGATCGGCCGCCACCGACAGGCGCCGCAGGGCCGGTGTCATCGTGTGGTGTCGGCCGGGCGGGTACGGGCCGGGGTGAGCATGTGGGGTGCGAACGCGGTGACCAGGCGTCCCATCTCGAAGCCCACGGTGCCGGCATCAGCCTGGGGGGTGGTCACCACGCACAGCACGGTGTCCACGAACTGCTGCCCGATGCCGTTATGGCTCGTGAACGCGGCGCTGCGGCCAGCGAACTGAATGAAGATCAGCGAGTCGGGGCGTTCGATGATGATCTGCTTCGGCAGGTGTTTCTCGTGCCGGGGTCCGGTGATGCTGCCGCCCAGGGAAGCCAGTCCGCACACGGCCGCGGCGAGTTCGTCGGCCCAGTCCTTGTCGATGTCGCTGTCGAGTAAGTCGACGCCGTCGCGCGAGGCCAGCACCGCATGGGTGGCGCCGGCGACCTCGTTGACGAACTCGCGCAGCAGCCAGGCCATGGACTCCCGGTGCTCCCCGGTGCCGTCAGGGGTGGTCGTCGGTTCGCTGTGCGGAAGCATGCGTGGGGCTCCAAAGA
>NZ_JABERD010000049.1 GCF_013044505.1 Streptomyces sp. S3(2020)
GTGGGTGGCGGTGCCGGGCTGGGCGCCGCGGTGGGGGCCGACCGCTCCGGGCAGCGCGCCGGGCTGCCCGGCAGCGGCGCAGGCTGCCTCAACCTCCGGGAGGTGGCGCGGGGCGCCGGCTGCGGCCGGGAGGTCGACGACCGCGCCGGCGGGCGGGCCGTGCGCGGCAACCCCGTCGGGGGGGCCCGCCACGACCGCTGGCGGGTCATCGCCGAGCAGGACGGACGCGGCCGGCGGGAGGCCGGGACGGCCGGGGCGGTCCGCCGGGCCGTCCCGCGCGCGAGGCGGGCGCGTACGTCCTGCTCGGCGAGGACCAGACAGCGGTCGAGGAGGGCCGCCGCGACGGGGTTGCCGCGCAGGGCCCGCAGGGCGGCGAGGTCGTCGACCTCCGGGCGGTAACCGGCGCTCAGCGCCTCCTCCAGGAGGGTGAGGTAGCCGGCGGCGGTGCCGGGCAGGGCGGCGCGGTACCGGGCGAGGTCGGCCACCAGGAAGGCACGCAGCCGGGCACCCTCGCGCATCGCCTCGTCGAGGGAGTCGGCTAGGCGGAGACAGTCCTGAACGTCCTCGGCCGAGGCGGTTCGGGGGTGAAGGGCAAGGGCGAGAGCGCGGCGGAGCACACGCAGCTCCTCCACACCGAACGCCATGCCGCCGCGGGATCCGTATGGCGTGGGCATGCGGCGACAGTACGCGCTAATCAGACAAACTCGTCATAGGGGGCGGGTGTGGCGCGGGCGGAGCCACCCGGGCGGACGCGCGCCGGCACCCGTGCCTCACATGCGTGACACGTTCCGCTCGTACACCAGGCGCAGCCCCACCAGCGTCAGCCAGGGCTCGTGCTCGTCGATCACCGAGGACTCGCCCAGCACCATCGGTGCCAGACCGCCCGTGGCGATGACCGTGACGTCGTCCGGATTCTCCGCGAGCTCGCGGGACATCCGCTCGACGACCCCGTCGACCTGCCCGGCGAACCCGTAGATGATGCCGGACTGCATCGCCTCGACGGTGTTCTTGCCGATCACGCTCCGCGGCCTGGCCACCTCGATCTTCCGCAGCTGCGCGCCCCGCACCCCGAGCGCCTCCACGGAGATCTCGATGCCGGGCGCGATGACCCCGCCGACATACTCCCCGCGCGCGGACACCGCGTCGAAGGTCGTCGCCGTACCGAAGTCGACGACGATCGCCGGACCGCCGTACAGCTCGACCGCCGCGACCGCGTTGATGATGCGGTCCGCGCCGACCTCCTTGGGGTTGTCGGTGAGGATCGGCACGCCCGTCTTGACGCCCGGCTCCACCAGCACCGCGGGCACGTCGCCGTAGTACCGCCGCGTCACCTCGCGCAGCTCGTGCAGCACCGAGGGCACCGTCGCGCAGATCGCGATGCCGTCGATGCCGTCGCCCAGTTCCTCGCCGAGCAGCGGGTGCATGCCCATCAGGCCCTGGAGCAGGACGGCCAGCTCGTCGGCGGTGCGGCGGGCGTCCGTGGAGATGCGCCAGTGCTCGACGATCTCCTCGCCGTCGAACAGGCCGAGGACGGTGTGCGTGTTTCCTACGTCGATCGTGAGCAGCATCGCGGTTACTCCGCCTCGCGCAGGTCCAGGCCGATGTCCAGGATCGGCGAGGAGTGGGTGAGGGCGCCTACGGCGAGGTAGTCGACGCCGGTGTCGGCGTACGCGCGCGCGTTGTCCAGCGTGAGCCGCCCCGAGGCCTCCAGCGCGGCCCGCCCGTGCACCAGCGCGACCGCCTCCTCGCACTCCGCGGGCGTGAAGTTGTCGAGCAGGATCAGGTCTGCACCCGCGTCCAGGACCTCGCCCAGCTGGTGCAGGGTGTCGACCTCGACCTCGATCGGCACGTCCGGGAAGGCCTCCCGTACGGCCTTGAAGGCCTGGGCGACGCCGCCGGCGGCGACCACGTGGTTGTCCTTGACGAGCGCCGCGTCGGACAGCGACATGCGGTGGTTGACCCCGCCGCCGCACCGCACCGCGAACTTCTCCAGCGACCTGAGGCCGGGCGTCGTCTTGCGTGTGTCACGCACGCGTGCGTTCGTGCCCTCCAGCACGTCCGCCCACGCGCGCGTGGCGGTCGCGATGCCGGACAGCCGGCACAGCAGGTTCAGCGCGCTGCGCTCCCCGATGAGCAGGTCGCGGGTGCGCGTGGTGACCGACAGGAGCTTCTGCCCGGCCTCCACCCGGTCGCCGTCCTCCACGTGCCGCTCGACCTCGAACTCGTCCTCGCAGACGACGGAGACGACCGCCTCGGCGACCCGGAGGCCGGCCACGACGCCCGCCTCGCGCGCGACGAAGTCGGCGGTGGCGACGGCGTCCTCGGGGATGGTCGCGACCGTCGTCACGTCCACGCCGTGGTCGAGGTCCTCCTGGATGGCCACGTTGGCGATGTCCTCGACCTCCACGGGGTCGAGCCCGGCGTCGGCCAGGAGCTGGGCGAGCGCGGGGTCGAGCCCGCACTCCAGGTACTCCTCGCCGCCGTCTGCGCCACAGGCACAGCCGTCGCCGCAACCGCCGGTCTCAGCGAGGGGAAGGTCGGGGGTGCTCACGTCTGTCACTGCTCCTGAAGGGGCTGCCGGGTCGGGGGGAAGTCTGCGGTATCGGTGGTGTGTACGGCGAGTGTGCGGTCCGGATTCAGCCGTACGACGATGTGGCGGCGCCATGCGGTGTCGTCGCGGTCGGGCCGGTCCTCGCGCCAGTGGCAGCCGCGCGTCTCCTCACGCACGCGTGCGGCGGCGACCAGGACACGGGCCACGCACAGGAGGTTGGTGGCCTCCCAGGTGTCGACGCCGGGCTCGGCCGTCTTGCCGTTCTCGGCGAGGGCGTCGCGGGCGTCGGTGTGCAGCCGCTGGAGCTGTTCGGCGGCCTTCTCCAGGGAGTCCGCCGAGCGCAGGACGCCGGCGCCGTCCGTCATGGTCCGCTGGATCGCGAACCGGGCCTCGGGCGACTGGAGGGGGTGCGCGGGGGTCTCGGGGCGCTCGACCGGTGCGGGCACGCGCGCGTGGAGGCCGTTCGCCGCGTGGACGGCGGCGATGTCCTCCACGATGCGCTCGGCGTAGACGAGGCCTTCCAGGAGGGAGTTGGAGGCGAGCCGGTTCGCGCCGTGCACGCCGGTGCAGGCGACCTCGCCGCACGCGTACAGGCCCGGGACGGTCGTGCGGCCCTGGGAGTCGGTGCGCACGCCGCCGGAGGCGTAGTGGGCGGCCGGGGCTATCGGGATGGGCTCGGTGACCGGGTCGATGCCGTGGGCGCGGCAGGCGGCGAGGATCGTCGGGAAGCGGTGCGCCCACATGGTGGCGCCGAAGTGCCGGGCGTCGAGGAACATGTGCTCGACGTCCTGCTCCTGCATACGGCGCATGATGCCCTTGGCGACGATGTCCCGGGGCGCCAGCTCGGCCAGCTCGTGCTGCCCGACCATGAAGCGCACGCCGCCGGCGTCGACCAGGTGCGCGCCCTCGCCGCGGACCGCCTCGGAGACGAGGGGCTGCTGGCCCTCGGCGTCCGGGCCGAGGAAGAGCACGGTGGGGTGGAACTGGACGAACTCCAGGTCGGAGACCTCCGCGCCCGCGCGCAGCGCCAGTGCCACGCCGTCGCCCGTGGACACGGACGGGTTGGTGGTCGCGGAGAACACCTGGCCCATGCCGCCGGTCGCGAGGACGACCGCGGGGGCGTGCACGGCGCCCACGCCGTCGTGCTGGCCCTCGCCCATGACGTGCAGCGAGACACCCGCCGTACGGCCGTCGGCGTCGGTGAGCAGGTCCAGGACGAGCGCGTTCTCGATCGTGCGCAGCCCCCGCGCGCGTACCGCCTCGACGAGCGCCCGGGAGATCTCCGCGCCGGTCGCGTCGCCCCCGGCGTGCGCGATGCGGCGGCGGTGGTGGCCGCCCTCTCGGGTGAGCTCCAGGCCGCCTTCCTCGGACTCGTCGAAGTGCGCGCCGGTCTCGATGAGACGGTGCACGGCGTCCGGGCCCTCGGTGACGAGGATCCGTACCGCGTCCTCGTCGCACAGGCCCGCGCCCGCGACCAGGGTGTCGTCGAGGTGCTGTTCGGGGGTGTCGCCCTCGCCGAGCGCCGCGGCGATGCCGCCCTGCGCCCAGCGGGTGGAGCCGTCGTCCAGGCGGGCCTTGGTGACGACGACCGTGCGCAGGCCGGCGGCCTCGCAGCGCAGGGCCGCGGTGAGACCGGCGACGCCGGAGCCGACGACGACGACGTCCGCGTCGATGGACCACCCGGGCGCGGGCGCGTGCAGTCGTATGCCTGTGCTGGTCACGAGGCGGCTCCGAGGGTTCCGAAGGTGAGGGGGAGGTTGTCGATCAGCCGGGTCGTCCCGACCCGGGCGGCGACGGCGAGGACGGCCTCGCCGGTGAAGTCGTCGTCGACCTCCGAGAAGTCGGAGGGGTCGACGAGCGCGAGGTAGTCCAGGGCGATCGGCGGGTCGAGGCGGGCGGCCTCGTCGAGGACCAGCCGGGCGGCCGAGCGGACGGCGGAGGGGTCGCCCGGAAGCGCTTTCGCGACCGCGTGGGTGTCGGCCGCCGCGCGGGACTCCCCTATGGCGCTGAGCGCCTCGGCACGCGCGCGTGTGGCGGGCACTTCGCGCGCCCGCGCACGCAGTGCTTCCTGCGCCGCGTGCCGGTCGCGGCCCGCGAACAGCGCCTGGGACAGCGCGAGCGCGGTGCGCCGCTCCTTCGCCGAGAGGAAGCGGTTGCGGCTGGACAGCGCCAGGCCGTCGTCCTCGCGGACGGTCGGTACGCCGACGATCTCGACGCCGAAGTTCAGGTCCCGCACCATGCGCCGGATCAGGGCGAGCTGCTGGGCGTCCTTCTGGCCGTACAGGGCGACGTCGGGCCGGGTGAGGTGCAGCAGCTTGGCGACGACGGTGAGCATGCCGTCGAAGTGCCCGGGGCGCGAGGAGCCCTCCAGGCGTTCCCCCATGGGGCCCGCGCTGACCCGGACCTGGGGCTCGCCGCCGGGGTAGACCTCCTCTGCGGAGGGCGCGAACACGGCGTCCGCGCCCGCCTGTTCGGCGATCTTGATGTCGGCGTCGAGGGTGCGCGGGTAGCGGTCGAGGTCCTCGCCCTTGCCGAACTGGAGGGGGTTCACGAAGACGGTGACGACGACCTCGCCCTCGGGGCCGGCGATCTCGCGCGCGTTGCGGATCAGGGTGGCGTGGCCCTCGTGCAGGGCGCCCATGGTCATCACGACGGCACGGCGGCCGTGGCGGACGCGCGCGTGGAGCTCCTCGGCGGTGCGCAGCAGGGTGGTGGTCATCCGGCATCTCCCTTGGTGCCGTCGGTCCCGTTGGCGAGTACCCCGAGCAGGTCCTCGGCGAGCTCGGGCTTCAGCAGCCCGTGGGCGAGCGCCCGGTCGGCGGTCGCGCGGGCCATCGCGAGATAGCCGGCGACGGTCTGCGGGGCGTGCTTGCGCAGTTCGGTGACGTGCGCGGCGACGGTGCCCGCGTCGCCGCGCGCGACGGGGCCGGTGAGGGCCGCGTCGCCGGAGCGCAGGGCGTTGTCGAGGGCGGCGCCGAGCAGTGGGCCGAGCATCCGGTCGGGGGCCTCGACGCCGGCCTCGCGCAGCAGCTCCATGGACTGGGCCACCAGGGTGACGAGGTGGTTGGCGCCGAGCGCGAGGGCCGCGTGGTAGAGCGGGCGCCGCTCCTCGGCGATCCACTCGGGCTCGCCGCCCATCTCGATGACGAGGGCCTCGGCGGCCAGCCTCAGCTGGTCGGGCGCGGTGACCCCGAAGGAGCAGCCGGCCAGCCGCTGGACGTCCACCTGGGTGCCGGTGAAGGTCATCGCGGGGTGCAGGGCCAGCGGCAGCGCGCCCGCGCGCAGGGCGGGGTCGAGGACCTTCGTGCCGTACCGCCCGGAGGTGTGCACGAGCAGCTGTCCCGGCCGGACGGACCCGGTCTCGACGAGGCCCTCCACCAGGCCGGGCAAGGTGTCGTCCGGGACCGTCAGCAGCACCAGTTCGGCACGCTGGAGCACCTCGGCGGGCGGCACCAGGGGGACGTCCGGGAGCAGCTGCGCGGCCCGTCTGCGGGAGGCGTCGGAGACCCCGGAGACGGCCACCGGACGATGCCCGGCGAGCTGGAGGGAAGCGGCCAGCGCGGGGCCCACCCGACCGGCACCGACGACGCCGACGGTGAGCCGCGCGGGGCGGTCCTTGGGGTCTGGCAGTTGGCTTGTACTCACTCGACGACGGCCTTCCCGTTCCAGTCCGCTCCGGGTACCGGACGATTTCTCGTCATGTTAACGCGATTGGTTCGAGGGGCGTTCGGTTGTCCACAGGCTGTGGGTTGTCACACGTCGTACGTGAAGGGAAATGCGCGTGCCCGCGGGAAGGGCCGCGCGGGATGATCCGAGGCATGAGCGATGCTGCGGATCAGGTGGAAGAGCAGTCGGCGGAGGAGCAGTTGCGGGAGCGGCGCCGGGCCGCCCTGCGAGCGGCCCGGCGGGTCCTGTGGCGCGGAGGACTCAGCGGCACGATCCGGCAGCGGCTCGCGTCGCTCGCGGAGGCCGCACCCGAGGTGTACGACGTGGACGAGTCAGCGGACATCTACGGGAACGGGGTCGTGGCGGCCCTGGAGGAGCGGGTCGCGACCCTGCTGGGCAAGGAGGCCGCCGCGTTCTTCCCCACGGGCACGATGGCCCAGCAGGTCGCCCTGCGCTGCTGGGCGGGCCGCACCGGCAACCAGATGGTCGCCCTGCACGCCCTGGCCCACCCCGAGGTCCATGAACGGCATGCCCTCGCCCAGGTCAGCGGCTTGCGCCCGGTGCGCCTGACCGCCGAGCCCCGGCTGCCCACCGCGGACGAGGTGCGCGACTTCGAGGAGCCCTATGGCACGCTGATGCTCGAGTTGCCCCTCAGGGACGCCGGATTCGTCCTGCCGTCCTGGGAGGAGCTCACCGAGATCGTGGAGGCGGCGCGCGAGCGGGACGCGGTGGTGCACTTCGACGGGGCGCGCCTGTGGGAGACCACCGTCCACTTCGGCCGACCCCTGGACGAGATCGCGAGCCTGGCGGACAGCGTCTACGTGTCGTTCTACAAGTCGCTCGACGGTTTGGCCGGCGCGGCGCTCGCCGGCCCGAAGACGCTCGTGGAGGAGGCGAAGACCTGGCGCCACCGGTACGGCGGGATGGCCTTCCAGCAGTTCCCCACCGCGCTGTCGGCGCTCGTCGGCCTGGAGCGGGAGCTGCCCAGGCTGCCGGAGTACGTCCGTCACGCGCGCGTGGTGGCTGCCGCGCTGCGCGAGGGGTTCGCCGAGGCGGGCGTGCCATGGGCGCGCGTGCACCCCGAGGAGCCGCACACCCACCAGTTCCAGATCTGGCTGCCGTACGACGCCGACGTGCTGCTGGAGACGGCGGTACGGCAGGCCGAGGAGACGGGGACGTATCTGTTCACCGGCTACTGGGACCGCGGCGGGCCGGGTCTGGCCCTCGCCGAGGTCACCGTCGGCGCCGCCGGCCTGGAGTGGACGGCCGACGACGTGAAGGCGGCGGTGGCGGACTTCGTGGCCCGGCTCAGCGGCTAGGGCCTGTCCGGTGGATCATGCCGGCGTCGCGGGCCGCCGCGGCCGCCGGTGCAGCCACCGGCTCAGGGCCCGCCGTATCCGCCCGTGGGCCGGCCGTTCGGCGAGCACCGCCCGGAACTGCCGGTGGTCGCGCAGTTCGCGCACGACCTGCCAGTCGTGGGCGCCGGGCGCGGGCGGGGCGGGCTGCCCGAGGCGCTGGGCACGGTAGGTGTCGAGGAGGTACTGCTGGGTGAGACTCATGGCGAATCGCCTTCTCGGGACGCTTTCCGATGGGTCGGGCTCCGCGGTTGCCCCGTGATCCCAGGTTGCGCCGGTACGGCGGCGACGTCGCGCCGATTGACGGCGGCCGTCAATCGGGGGCGGCGTTGTCAGTGGCGGGGTGCACCATGAGGTCATGAGCGTGCGCATCGACATCGCGGGGCTGCGGCCGGAGAGGGTCGCCGTCGTGCCCTCCCCCTTGGCCGAGCTCGGCATGGCGCTGCACGCGCTGGCCGAGCCGGGTCACCATCCGGGACTCCAGGGCTGGGTGACCGGCGTACAGGCCGGCCTCGACCCGCATCTGGCCGACCGGATGTGCGACGCGGACTTCCTGTGGACGACGACCTTCGCGGACCTGTTCCTGCCCTACGCGGGCATCCCCGGCGGCGCCACCCTTCCCGGGGCCACGCTCGCCGAGGAGCTGGACCTGCTGGACAAGCTCACGGACGAGCAGTTCGTCAATGCGGCGCTGGAGTTCAGCTGCGCGACCTGTTACGACATCGGGGCCGACTGGCTGGTCGACGCCGAGCAGGGCCGTCGGCGTGCCCTGGAACTGGCGGCCGCGCGGGGGCCGCGCCAGGTGCGGTTCACCGAGCTGCTGCTGACCGATCCGCCCAGGATCCGGGCCTGGCTGCGGCAGTTCCTCCAGGACTGCGACGAGGCGTTCTTCGCGGAGGCCTGGTCGCGGCTGCGCCACCAGCTCACGGCCGACGCCCGCCACAAGACCGACCTGGTGCGCCGCAAGGGCCTGGCCGAGGCGCTGGCCGCCGCGTCCCCGGCGATCACGCTGGACGAGGCCGCCGCCGAGATCACCGTCGACAAACTGAGCGTGGGCCGCACCACCACGGGGGACGGCACCCTGCTGCTCGTACCGACCAGTCTCGGCTGGCCCCACCTGGCCGTCCTGTACCGGCCCGGCTGGCAGCCCGTGGTGCACTACCCGGTCGGCAGCCCGGAGCTCGCCGCGCCGCCCTCCGTCGAGCAGCTCGCCCTGCGCATGACCGCCCTGTCCCACCCCGTCCGGATGCGGATCTGCCGCCACCTGGCCCGCAGCGCCTGGACCACGAGCGAGCTGGCGCAGGCGCACGGGATGACGGCCCCCGAGATATCCCGGCACCTGGGCGTCCTGAAGAAGGCGGGTCTGATCACCACGCGCCGTCGCGGCCGGTACGTGCAGCACCAGCTGGACATCGCGGTCGTGGCCCGGCTGGGCAGCGACTTCCTGGAGGGGATCCTCCGGTAGCCGGTCAGTCGAACCGGATGTGCTTCACCCCGATCCGTACCTGCCGCAGCCTCGTCCGCAGTGCGCCCTCGTTGTTCGGCCGCAGCCTCAGCCCGGCCAGGACGGCGATGCGGTCGGCCGTCTTCGGCACGGTCGATTCGTCCGTCCACAGATGCTCGGCGAACTCGGGCTCCCGCAACCGCTCCAGACAGTGGTCGAGCTGCTGCACGGCCCAGGTCTCGCGTCCCAGACCGGCGTTCTTCCCGCCCACGTACTGGAGGAGGTGTCCGAAAACGCGCTCGCGCAGCCGCTTGACGACGGTCTCGCGCTGGGCGAGGAGGGTGAAGTGGCGTACGTCGTGGCCCAGTTCGCCGAGCCGGCCCACCGTTTCGGCGAAGTAGCTGGAGTCGGTGACCGTCATGGGGACGATGACCACACCCTCGTGCTTGGTGAGGGCGAGGTCGAGCACCTCGACCACGCCCTGCCGCCATGACGTCAAGTCCTGGAAGTTCCCGCGCAGTTCGGGTGGCAGCATGCGGCGCAGGCCGAAGCCGGCGTGCTCGGGGTCGCAGACGACGCTGCCGGGCAGCCGCCGCTGGATCTCGTACGCCGTCTGTGTCTTCCCGCCCCCAAAGGGGCCGTTGATCCAGAGAAGCATGCGCAGACCCTAGTGGGCGCCGGTTACGCGGGAGTCACGTTCCGGGCGGTGCCTCAGCCGTGCCCGCCGGCCCGCACCAGCCCCGTCTCGTACGCCAGGACCACCACCTGGACCCGGTCCCGGAGGCCGACCTTGGTGAGGATGCGGCCCACGTGGGTCTTCACGGTCGCCTCGGACAGGACGAGCCGGGCGGCGATCTCGCCGTTGGACAGCCCCTGGGCGACCAGGATCATGACCTCGCGCTCGCGGTCGGTGAGCCGCTCCAGCTCCTTGTGCCGGGGCTCCTTGCCGGTGCTCGGCAGCATCGGCGCGAACCGGTCCAGGAGGCGGCGGGTGGTCGAGGGGGCCACCACCGCGTCGCCGCTGTGCACCGAGCGGATGGCGGTGAGGAGCTCGCCGGGCGGCACGTCCTTGAGCATGAAACCGGACGCGCCCGCCTTCAGCCCGGAGAAGGCGTACTCGTCGAGGTCGAAAGTGGTCAGGATCAGCACCTTCGGCGGGTTGGCCTCCTGGCAGATGCGGCGGGTGGTCTCCACGCCGTCGAGCTTCGGCATGCGCACGTCCATCAGGACGACGTCGACAGCGGTCGCGCGCAGGACCTGGAGGGCCTCGACGCCGTCGCCCGCCTCCGCGACGACCTCCATGTCCGGCTGGGCGGCGAGCACCATCCGGAACCCGGTGCGCAGCAGCACCTGGTCGTCGACGAGCATCACGCGGATCGCCATCGGGTTCCTCTTCCGTCTCTTCCGGGCTCTTGGGGCTCTGCTGATTACGGCGGCGGGGTTCACAGCGGGGTTGTTACAGGTGTCAACACAGGGCGTGCGTCGGCATCAATGCGCCGGTTTGAGCGGGAGCAGCGCACTGATACGGAACCCTCCGCCGGGGCGGGGTCCCGCGTCCAGGGTGCCGCCGACCATCCCGACCCGCTCACGCATGCCGATCAGGCCGTGGCCCTGTCCGTCGGTGCCGCCCTCTTCGTACAGCTCGTGCGGGGCGCCCTTGCCGTCGTCCTCTACGAGCAGGCCGAGCCCGTCGTCGAAGTACACCAGGCGCACGCTGGCGCCCGCGTTCGGCCCGCCGTGCTTGCGGGTGTTGGTGAGCGCCTCCTGCACGATGCGGTACGCCGTGAGTTCGACGCCGCTGGGCAGCGGGCGCGGTGTGCCCTCCACCTTGAAGTCGACCGGCAGCCCTGAGGTGCGGCACTGCTCGACGAGGTCGTCGATCTGCTCGACGTCGGGCTGCGGGACGTACTCGCCGACCTCCTGGTGCTCACCGGTGCGCAGCACGCCCAGCAGGCGGCGCATCTCGGCGAGGGCCTGGCGGCCGGTGGAGGAGATCGTCTCCAGGGCTTTCTTCGCCTGGTCGGGCGCGGTGTCGAGGACGTAGGCGGCTCCGTCGGCCTGCACCACCATCACCGACACGTTGTGCGCGACCACGTCGTGGAGCTCACGCGCGATACGGGCGCGTTCGGCGGCCACCGCGACCTTCGCCTGCGCCTCGCGCTCCTTCTCCAGCCGGCTCGCGCGCTCCTCCAGCTGCGCGAAGTAGGCGCGCCGGGTGCGGATCGAGTCGCCGAGCACCCAGGCGAGGGCGAACGGCACCGTCAGGAAGATCGCCTTCGCGGCGTTGCCCAGCGCGCTGCCGTCCAGCGGCCAGCGCGTCTGCGCCATCGGCGCCGCGCACAGCCCCACGGCGAGCGCGAGCCGGGAGGCCCATCGGGAGCCCGTCGCGGCCACCGTGTAGACGATCACCAGCATCGCGAAGTCGGCAGCCATCGTCTGGACGTTCAGCACCAGCTGCGCCAGCCCGATCCCGACCGACAGCATCAGCATCTTCTCCGGCATGAGCCGGCGCAGCGCGATCACCAGGCACAACAGGAACGCGATCGGAACGATCAACGCCGGGGAGTCGTTGCCCCGCACCGCCGAGCTGGCGGTTCCGCTCAGCAGCGAGATCCCGAACAGGAAGACGGCCCAGAAGGTGTCGACCCCTGTCGGGTGTCTGCGGAGGAAGTCATAGAGGCGCTGCACGTAACCCAGCGTAGGGAAGCGTGAAGCGTGCAGGGGTCAACCGGAGGACCGATCCATTCCCGGCCCACGTACTCCCCAAGGTGGAGGCCCCGTTCCCCTGTACGCCTAATCTGGCGGCGTGACGGACGAGACGGCGGGCCGATGGCGTGGCTGGCGCGCGGCCGCGGAGACCGCCCTGTACGGACCTGAGGGCTTCTATCACCGGCCCGAGGGCCCGGCCGGTCACTTCCGTACGTCGGTGCACGCGTCGCCGTTGTTCGCCGGGGCCGTGGCGCGGCTGCTGGGCCGGGTCGACGAGGCCCTGGGCCGGCCCGCCACGCTCGACTTCGTCGACATGGCCGCCGGCCGCGGCGAGCTGGTCACCGGGGTGCTCGCCGCGCTGCCCTCCGACGTGGCCGCCCGCACGCGCGCGTACGCCGTCGAACTCGCCGAACGCCCGCCCGGCCTCGACCACCGGATCGAGTGGCTGACCGAGCCCCCGCGCGGCATCACCGGGCTGCTGTTCGCCAACGAATGGCTGGACAACGTGCCCGTGGAGATCGCCGAGACCGACTCCGCGGGGGTGCCGCGCACGGTGCTCGTACGGTCTGACGGGACCGAGCGGCTCGGGGAGCCGTTCTCGGGTGCGCAGGCGGAGTGGCTGGCGCGGTGGTGGCCGCTGCCGGCCGAGGAGGGGCTGCGGGCGGAGGTGGGGCTGCCCCGGGACGAGGCGTGGGCCGCCGCGGTCGCCGCGGTCGGACGGGGGCTCGCGGTCGCGGTCGACTACGCGCACACGCTCGGCGCGCGCCCCCTCTTCGGGACGCTCACCGGTTTCCGCGCGGGGCGCGAGACGGCGCCCGTACCGGACGGGTCGTGCGACATCACGGCGCACGTCGCGCTGGACGCGTGCGCACTGCCCGGGGGGCGCGTACTGACACAGCGCGCCGCCCTGCGCGCTTTGGGCCTCGCAGGCGCACGCCCCCCGCTCGCACTGGCCTCGACACAGCCCGCGGCCTACGTACGCGCCCTCGCGAGCGCCGGCGAGGCCGCCGAACTCACCGCGCCCGGCGGCCTCGGCGACTTCGGCTGGCTGCTCCAGCCGGTCGCCCTCCCGGACACGGCGGCCACACCCCTGGCGGCGCTACTTGTCGATGTCCCCGACCACGAAGAACAGTGACCCCAGGATCGCGACCATGTCCGCGACCAGGGTGCCCGGGAGCAGTTCTGTGAGGGCCTGGATGTTGTTGTACGAGGCCGAGCGGAGCTTGAGGCGGTACGGGGTCTTCTCGCCCTTGCTGACGAGGTAGTAGCCGTTGATGCCGAGCGGGTTCTCGGTCCACGCGTACGTGTGGCCCTCGGGCGCCTTCAGGACCTTGGGGAGCCGCTGGTTGATCGGGCCGGGCGCGAGCTCGGCGAGGCGGTCGAGGCAGGCGTCGGCGAGGTCGAGGGCGTTGTGGGTCTGCTCCAGGAGGACCTCGAAGCGGGAGAGACAGTCGCCCTCCTCGCGGGTCACCACCTTCAGGGTGTCCTTCAGCTCCTCGTAGGCGAGGTAGGGCTCGTCGCGGCGCAGGTCGAAGTCGACCCCGGAGGCGCGTGCGATCGGCCCGCTCACGCCGTACGCGTGCACGGCCTGCGGCGAGAGCGCGCCCACGCCCCGCGTGCGTCCCCGGAAGATCTCGTTGCCGAGCACCAGGTCGTCGTACACGCCCATCCGCCCGCGCACGGCGGCGACGGCGCCACGCGCGCGCGTGGCCCAGCCGGCCGGCAGGTCCTCCTTGAGGCCGCCGACGCGGTTGAACATGTAGTGCATGCGGCCGCCGGAGACCTCCTCCATGACGTTCTGGAGCACCTCGCGCTCCCGGAACGCGTAGAAGACCGGCGTGATGCCGCCGAGTTCCAGCGGGTAGGAGCCCAGGAACATCAGGTGGTTGAGCACCCGGTTGAGCTCCGCGAGCAGGGTGCGCGTCCACACCGCGCGCGGGGGGACCTCCATGCCCAGCATGCGCTCCACGGCGAGGACCACGCCCAGCTCGTTGGAGAAGGCCGACAGCCAGTCGTGGCGGTTGGCGAGCATGATGATCTGGCGGTAGTCGCGCGCCTCGAAGAGCTTCTCCGCGCCCCGGTGCATATAGCCGATCACCGGCTCCGCGTGCTGGATCCGCTCGCCGTCCAGGACGAGCCTGAGGCGCAGCACACCGTGCGTCGACGGGTGCTGGGGTCCGATGTTGAGCACCATGTCGGTGCTCTCCGCGGCGCCGCCGATACCGACCGTGGTCTCCGTCGTGGGAGTCATGGACACAGTCTGTCCTACGTACGCTGACCTCATGGAGACGGGGAACGGGCAGGATACGGAGGCGGCGGAGGGTGAGCCGGTGTGGATCGGCCTGCCTCCGGGGCTGCTGCGGATGCGACGGCTGTTGCTGGTGGTGTGGCTGGGGCTGCTGACCGTGGCGGTCGGCCTGCTGCTGAACTGGGTCGCGGGCCCCTCATGGGCCGCGTTCGCGCTGCTGCCGCTCGCCCTCATGGCGTGGGGCTGGGTGATGCTGGGCCGCAACTGGGCCTCCTGGCGGTACGCCGAGCGCGCCGACGACCTGCTGATCAGCAAGGGCGTCCTGTGGCGCGAGGAGACCATCGTGCCGTACGGGCGGATGCAGCTGGTCGAGGTCACCTCCGGGCCCGTGGAACGGCACTTCGGGCTGTCCAGCGTGCAGTTGCACACGGCGGCCGCGGCGACCGACGCGACCATCCCGGGCCTGGACCCGGCCGAGGCGGAACGGCTGCGCGACCGGCTCACCGAGCTCGGCCAGGCACGATCGGCCGGCCTGTGACGACGCCGGGCATCGACGACGACGTACGGCAGAAGCCGCCCGTGACCGAGCGGCGGCTGCATCCCGTGACGCCGCTCAGGCGGGCGTGGGCGCCCGTCGCGGTGCTCATCGGGTGGGCGGTGCACGACCCCGACCAGGCGCAGCGCCAGCTGACCCGGCTCACCCCCACGGTCCTGCTGATCGTCCTCGCCGTGTTCGTCCCCGCCGCCGCCCTCTACGGCTTCCTCACCTGGTGGTACACGCACTTCGCGGTGACCGAGGCCGAACTGCGCATCCGTACCGGCCTGGTGTTCCGGCGCACCGCGCACATCCGGCTGGAACGCATCCAGGCGATCGACATCACCCAGCCGCTCCTCGCGCGCGTGGCGGGCGTCGCGAAGCTCAAACTCGACGTCATAGGCACCGACAAGAAGGACGAACTGGCCTTCCTGGGGGAGCGCGAGGCGCGTGCGCTGCGCGCGGAACTCCTCGCCCGCGCCGCCGGGTTCGCACCCGAGACGGCGCACGAAGTCGGCGAGGCTCCGGCGCGCGAGCTGCTGCGCACGCCTCCGCGCGACCTCGCGATCGCCCTCGTCCTGACGGGCGCCACCTGGGCCACGCTGGCCGCCGCCCTCGTCGTACCGCCCCTCCTGTGGTTCGCCACCCACAGCCTGTGGACGGTCCTCGCGACCGGCGTACCGCTGCTCGGCGCGGCGGGCGCGAGCAGCGTGGGGCGGTTCGTCGGCGAGTACGACTGGACCGTGGGCGAGTCGCCCGACGGGCTGCGGATCGACCACGGGCTCCTGGACCGCACCCACGAGACGGTGCCGCCGGGGCGCGTGCAGACCGTACGGATCGTGGAGCCGCTGCTGTGGCGGCGGCGCGGCTGGGTGCGGGTCGAACTGGACGTGGCCGGGTCGTCCAACTCCGTGCTGGTGCCGGTCGCCGCGCGCGAGGTCGCCGAGGCGATCGTCGCGCGCGTGCTGCCCGGCGTGGTCGTACCGCCCCTGTCGGCGCTGTCCCGGCCGCCGCGGCGCGCCGGGCGTTGCGTGCCGGTGTGGTGGCGGGGCCACGGACTCGCCGTCACCGACGCGGTGTTCGCGGCCCGGACAGGACTGCTGCGGCGCAGCCTCGCCCTCGTCCCGCACGCGAAGGTCCAGAGCGTACGGCTCGCCCAGGGGCCCTGGCAGCGCGTCTGGCGGCTCGCCGACGTCCATGTGGACACCGGGGCCAACAAGACCGTCACAGCGCGTCTGCGGGACGTGGAGGAGGCCGCGGAGCTGCTGCGGGCGCAGGCGGAGAGATCACGGACGGGGCGGCGGGACGCCCGGCCCGACCGGTGGATGGCCTGACCGGTCCGCCGGGTGTCTGCCGGGACGGCTGGGCGCCTGGCCGGGCCGCTGGGCCCCTGCCCGGGCCGCTGGGGGTCCGCGCCCGGGCCGCGGCGGAAAAAGAGAGCCGCGCGGCCCCCTCGGGAGTCCGCGCGGCTCTCGTCGACGCGTCGTTCAGGAAACCGCGCTCCGCAGCCCCTGCATATCGATCTGCTCGGTCTCGTCGTGCGCCGTCAGGTCGATGACCTGGCTGATGCCCCGGGACTGCTCGTCCGCCGGCTTGAACTCCGCCTCGGACTCGGCCTTGTGGAGGGCGAGCGCCTCCTGGCCGACCACGTCGGCGAGGTCCTCGTTCTGCACGGACTCCAGCGCGGCGGACTCCTTCTGCATGCCGAAGAAGTCGAAGCCGCCCTCGACGGCGGCACGCCGCACGGGCGCGGCCGGCACGACGGCCACCGCCGTCGGTGCGACGAAGTGCCCGGAAGGCTGCTGCGCGGGCAGGGCGGGCTTGGCCTGCGTGGTGGTGACGGCGGCCGCGCGCGTATGCCCGTCGACCGCCACGGGCTGCCCCTGCGCCTCGTCCTCCTGCGCGGCCTCCGCTCCGGAGTCACCGGAGGTGACCACGCGCGCGGTGACGGGACCGGCCTGCGCCGGAACGTCCTTCGCGGGGCCGTCGCCCTTCGGGCCGCCGTCGCCGTCCGGGGTGCCGTCGTCCTTGGGGGAACCGTCGTCCTTGGACGAGCCGTCGGACGAGCCGTCCTTCGTCGAACTGTCCTTCGCCGAGTCGTCCTTGGCCGAGGCCTCGGGGGCGTCGTCCTTCTTGGCGCCCTCGCCACCCTCGAACCGCGACAGCGCCGCCTTCGCCCGCAGGAACAGCTTGGAGCCCTCCGGCGAGAAGATCGCGGGCGCCTCGGACTCGTCGTCGACGGACTCGGCGCTCTCAGCGGACTCGGCGCTCTCCGCCGCCTCGCCCTCGGTCTCCGCCGCCTCGTCCCCGGTCTCCACCGCTTCGTCCTCGGCCGGGGCAGCCACAGCCTCGGCCTCCTCGTCGGCATCGACCGGCACGGGCGGCAGCTCGCGCGGCGGAGCCGCCTCTATCTCGAGCAGCCGGCGGCCCTCCAGGGCGCTCGCCCGCTCGGTCTCCGCCGTGGCGTACCGGCGCAGCAGGGCGGCATGCTCGTTGCGCAGGCCCGCCAGTTCCGTGCGCTTGGACCTCAGCCGCTGCTCCAGCTTGCCGCGCAGTTCGCGCGACTCCTCAAGGTCGGTCTCCAGTTCGGCGACCCGTTCCTCGAATCGCCATTCGTCGCTCGCACGCGCGCGTATGAGGTCGGCGACCTGCTTGCCGGCCTGCGTGTCCCAGCGGCGCATGACGGCCGCACCGACGACCGCCGTCGCCGCGGCGGCCGCGGCGACGACGCGCAGCACGGCAGGTTGCGAGAACGCCCAGGGGCCGAAGGCGCAGACGACGGAGACGCCTGCGATCGCCGACGGGGGAAGCATCCTGTGCAAGGGCGGGGAATGGCGGTGACGTCCACGTGGCATGGCCAGAAACTTACCGCGCGTAGGCGAATCGTGGTGCCCCGGCCCGTAAAAACACAGCCATACCGCAGCCTTCACACGACATCAGGAATCAGACCCGCCACCGAATTCGACAACCGGGACATGATCCGCCGGCTCCACAGCAAGATCATTTGTCATCGATCGCTCAACCGCCCGCTCATCCACTGGAGCGTCGCCGGAATCTCCCGCCGCCAGGTGTTGAAGTTGTGCCCGCCGCTTTCGAGGATGATCGACGAGATGTGCGTCCGGTTCGTCGCCTTCACGCGGTCGATGAACCTCAGTGTGTCCTTGTAGTTCGACTCACCGATCTTGCTGCTGCTGACGAGCAGTGAAGTGTCGGGCGCGGGCATGTGCTTGAGGTACCAGAACAGGTTCGCGCGATCGCGCAGTCCCTTGTCGCCCTGGAAGAGATCGCCGGTGGTGGGGTCGCTCGGCGCGTTGTAGTACGGCGAGAGGCCCGCGCCCGCGGCGTACACCTCGGGATGGTGCATGGCGAGCTTCAGCGCGCAATAGCCGCCTGTGGAGTCGCCGATGATGCCCCAGCTGCCCGGCTTCCGCCCCACCCGGTAGTGCGCGAGAACGGCGTCGGGCAGGTCCTTGGCGAAGAACGACTCCGTCCGGGGTCCGTCCGGAACGTCGACGCACTCCGTGTCCCGCGGCGGCGCCACCGTGGGCCGCATCATCACCAGGATCATCGGCTGCATACGGCCGTCCTTGGCGAGGTCCAGGGCCGTGCCCGGGTAGTGGAGTTTGTCGACCAGCGCCTGCGCGGTGCCCGGATATCCGGTGAGGACCACGGCGGCGGGAAACGTCCGCGCGCGGTACCGCGGCTGGAAGTACTCGGGCGGCAGGTAGACGAAGGCGGACGTGGCGATGTGCGTCGTACGGCCGACAATGGCGACCTTCTGGATCTGGCCGCCGTTCTGCGGCCGCGCGCTGCCCGTCTCCCTGACCCGCCGGATGTCCGTCACCTGGAGCGGGCCGCCCGAGCCGCCGTTCGCCGTGTGGTCGACGACCACCCCCTGCTCGTCCTCCTGGCCGAACAGGTCGGCCCAGCTGGCGTAGAACCCGAAGGCCTGGTTGGCGGCGAGGCCGACCGCCGCGAAGAGCGCCAGCTGGGTCGCGAGCAGCAGTCCCACCCGTCCGCCGACGGCCCGCCAGCTTTGCCGCGACAGCCGCGGCCACAGCCACACCGTGCCGACGAACAGCAGCACCGCCGACCCGACCGCCAGCACCAGCACGTTGTTCCCCGTGAGACCCATGGTTGGTTTCCCGCCTGCGCTTTCTCCCCGTGCCGGCACTCCCCGCGGATCTTCGCGAAGGCTTGTCCGGCCCTTTTCCCGGCCTTTGAACCGGCTTTGAGGAAGTGAGTGAACCTCTCCCTCGAAGACACCGTCCTAGAGGGCGCAATGTCGCCGGACGCCCGATACGGGCCCGGATCCAAGGTCTCTCGCGGAACTACGGGATGCGATGTCTGTCAGGACAGATGTGGAAATGTCGGGCGGGGTTCCGAACCGATCACGGTGGGCACGGCACGCACTGCGTGGTCCGCGCCCCGAGGCAGTCCCCGTCCTGGTCGCCAGAGCCTGCGCGATCGTGGGCCTGCTGGACATCGCCGCGGGCGTCTTCCCGCGCTTCCGGCACAGCCGTATGCACACCATGGCCGAGGTGCTCCCCGGCGCGCTCGGCCCGTTCGCCGCGGCGCTCTCGCTGAGCACGGGCGTGCTGCTGCTCCTGCTCGCCCACGGCCTCAGGCGCCGCAAGCGGCGGGCCTGGCGGGCCGCCGTGGCCCTGCTGCCGGCCGGCGCGATCGCCCAGTTCACGTACCGCCACTCCCCCGTGGGCGCGCTCATCTCGCTCGCCCTGCTCGCGCCGCTGCTGATCCACCGCGACCAGTTCAGGGCGCTGCCCGACCCGCGCAGCCGGTGGCGCGCGCTCGCCAACTTCGTCCTCATGGGCGCCGGTTCCCTCGCGCTGGGGCTGGTCATCGTCAGCGTCCATCCGAAGACGCTCGTCGGCGACCCGAGCCTGGCCGACCGCATCACCCACGTCCTGTACGGCCTGTTCGGCTTCGAGGGCCCCGTCGACTACCAGGGCAACACCTCCTGGACGGTCGCCTTCTCCCTCGGCGCCCTGGGCCTGCTCACGGCGATCACGACGATCTACCTGGCCTTCCGCCCCGAACACCCCGCCGCGCAGCTCACAGAGGACGACGAGGAGCGTCTCAGGGCCCTCCTGGACAAGCACGGCGGCCGCGACTCCCTCGGCCACTTCGCCCTGCGCCGCGACAAGGCCGTCGTCTTCTCCCCCAGCGGCAAGGCGGCCGTGACCTACCGCGTCGTGTCCGGCGTGATGCTCGCCAGCGGCGACCCCATCGGCGACGTCGAGGCCTGGCCGGGTGCCATCGAGCGCTTCATGGACGAGGCCCAGGCCCACTCCTGGACGCCCGCCGTCATGGGCTGCTCGGAGACCGGCGGCGAGGTCTGGACCCGCGAGACCGGCCTGGACGCCCTCGAACTGGGCGACGAGGCGGTGGTGGACGTCGCGGATTTCTCCCTCGCCGGGCGCGCGATGCGCAACGTGCGCCAGATGGTCAAGCGCATCGAGCGCGCCGGTTACGAGACCCGCGTACGGCGCGTCCGTGACCTCGGCGACGCCGAACTGGAGCGCATCCGCCGCGCCGCCGACGACTGGCGCGGCACCGACACCGAGCGCGGCTTCTCCATGGCGCTCGGCCGCATCGGCGACCCCACCGACGGGGACTGCCTGATCGCCACCGCCCACAAGGCCGACGCCGTACCCGGTGAGTACGGCGACCTGAAGGCGATCCTGCACTTCGTCCCGTGGGGCACCGACGGCGTCTCCCTTGACCTGATGCGCCGCGACCGCTCCGCCGACCCCGGCATGAACGAACTGCTCATCGTGGCCGCGCTCCAGGCGGCACCGAAGTTCGACATCGCGCGCGTGTCCCTGAACTTCGCCATGTTCCGCGCCGCCCTCGCGCGCGGCGAGAAGATCGGCGCGGGTCCGGTGCTGCGCGCCTGGCGCGGGCTGCTGGTCTTCCTCTCCCGCTGGTTCCAGATCGAGTCCCTGTACAAGTTCAACGCGAAGTTCCAGCCCCGCTGGGAGCCCCGCTTCGTCGTCTACCGCGCCTCCGGCGACCTGCCCCGCATCGGCTTCGCCGCCATGCAGGCCGAGGGCTTCGTCAATCTCGCCCTCCCGGTGCCGCGCTTCCTGCGCCGCCGCCGGACCAGCGCACGCGCGTGTGCCCACGCCGTCGGGGAAAGAGACGTCCGCGCGGCATGACCTCGACCGGCCCGGCATCCGGAGGGCGGACCCCGCTCTCCAGGCCGGACGGCCTTGCGGCTCCTGTCTGGGCCTAGGCTGAACGTATGAGCAAGCAGAGCGGACGCGGGCGCGTCGTCGGGCTTCCGGAATGGGACCGCTGCGCGGTCATGGGAGTCGTCAACGTCACCCCCGACTCCTTCTCCGACGGCGGGCGCTGGTTCGACACGACGGCCGCCGTCAAGCACGGCCTCGCCCTGGTCGCGGAGGGCGCCGACCTCGTCGACGTCGGCGGTGAGTCCACCCGCCCCGGCGCCACCCGCGTCGACGAGGCCGAAGAACTCAAGCGCGTCATCCCCGTGGTCCGCGGTCTCGCCTCCGAGGGCGTCACCATCTCCGTGGACACCATGCGCGCCTCGGTCGCCGCACAGGCCCTCGCCGCCGGCGCATCCCTCGTCAACGACGTCAGCGGCGGCCTCGCCGACCCCGCGATGATCCCCGTCGTCGCCGACTCCGGCGCCCCCTTCGTCGTCATGCACTGGCGCGGCTTCCTGGAGGGCGGCAACGTCAAGGGCGTCTACGCCGACGTCGTCGGTGAAGTCGTCGACGAACTGCACACGCGCGTGGAGGCCGTCCTCGCCGGCGGCATCGCCCCCGACCGCGTCGTGGTCGACCCCGGCCTCGGCTTCTCCAAGGACGCCGAGCACGACCTCGTCCTCCTCGCCCACCTCGACCGCCTGCTCACTCTCGGCCACCCCCTCCTCGTCGCCGCCTCCCGCAAGCGCTTCCTCGGCCGCGTCCTCGCCGGCCCGGAGAGCGCCCCGCCCCCCGCCCGTGAGCGCGACGCCGCGACGGCCGCCGTCTCCGCCCTCGCGGCGCAGGCCGGCGCGTGGGCGGTACGCGTGCACGAGGTGCGCGCGACGGCGGACGCGGTACGGGTCGCACGCGCCGTGGAGGGAGCACGCGAGCCGGGCGGTACGCCGGGTTCGGTCACCGCAAGCGGGGCGCACACCACAAGCCGCGCGCCGGGCACCCACTCCGCCCAATCCCCCGAAGGCGCCCTGTGAGCGCCCCCCACACCGACGTCGAACAGGTGGAAGCCGCCAACACCACCTACTACGAGGCGATGGAGCGCGGCGACTTCGAAGAGCTGTCCTCCCTCTGGCTCACCCCGGCCGACCTCGGCGTCGACGAGGAGTACCACGATCCGGCCGACACCGGCGTGGTCTCCTGCGTGCACCCCGGCTGGCCGGTGCTGACCGGCCGCGGCGAGGTCCTCAGGTCGTACGCGCTGATCATGGCGAACACCGACTACATCCAGTTCTTCCTCACCGACGTGCACGTCTCCGTCACCGGCGACACCGCCCTCGTCACCTGCACCGAGAACATCCTCAGCGGCGGTCCCGCTCCCGAGGGCGGCGAGGAACTCGGCCCGCTCGTCGGCCAGCTGGTGGTCGCGACCAACGTGTACCGCCGCACCCCGTCCGGCTGGAAACTCTGGTCCCACCACGCCTCCCCCGTGCTGGCCGAGAACGACGAGGACGAACCGGACGACACACCCTCCTGAACGGGCGGACACACCACGGATCACCCGCCGGCGACCCACGTGTGCCTCACCGGAACGCCCACAGGGACCAAGAAGTGGTTGGAATCACGGACCCCCGGGTAGGGGCGGCTACCAACCCGTGAGCCACCGGGTTCCCCAGGGGAAACACCCGATGAAACCTCCTGGCCCCGGCTCGGCCCGAGCCCCCGTGGCCCGGCCCTGTCAGTGCCCGCAGGTAGATTCGTTCGAGGCCGGTGTGCCGCCCGCACACGGCACGAACCGGCCGTTACCGACGATTGCAGGAGTGATTCGCGTGGATCGTGTCGCGCTGCGCGGCCTGAAGGCCCGCGGGCACCACGGTGTGTTCCCCGAGGAACGCGAGGAGGGCCAGACCTTCATCGTGGACCTCGTCCTGGGACTCGACACCCGGCCGGCCGCCGCCGACGACGACCTGTCGAAGACCGCGCACTACGGAATCGTGGCGGAGGAGGTCGTGGCCGTCGTCCAGGGCGAGCCCGTCAACCTCATCGAAACGCTCGCCGAGCGCATCGCGCAGGCCTGTCTGAAGCACGAAGAGGTCCAGGAGGTCGAGGTCTGCGTCCACAAACCGGACGCGCCGATCACGGTCCCCTTCGACGACGTGACGATCACCATCATCCGGAGCCGAGTATGACTGCCTCGTTCACCGAGGGTCACAGCGACCCGACCGTACAACCGGTGCCCGCCTCCGTCGTGCAGCAGGTCGACGCCGCCGACACCACCCTCCACAACCCGAAACGGGCCGTGATCTCCCTCGGCGCCAACCTCGGCAACCGCCTGGAGACCCTCCAGGGCGCCATCGACGCCCTGGAGGACACCCCGGGCGTCCGCGTGAAGGCGGTCTCGCCCGTCTACGAGACGGAGCCGTGGGGCGTGGAGCCCGGCAGCCAGCCGTCGTACTTCAACGCGGTCGTCGTGGTGAAGACGACGCTGCCCCCGTCCTCGCTGCTGGAACGGGCCCACGCGGTCGAGGAGGCCTTCCACCGCGTACGGGACGAGCGCTGGGGCGCGCGCACACTCGACGTCGACATCGTGGCCTACGCCGACGTCGTCTCCGACGACCCGACGCTCACGCTCCCCCACCCGCGCGCCCACGAACGAGCCTTCGTCCTGGCGCCGTGGCACGACGTGGAACCGCAGGCCCAGCTGCCCGGCCGCGGCCCGGTGTCCGGTCTGCTGGCCACCGTGACCCGGATCGGCGTGGAACCCCGTACGGACCTGGAACTCCGGCTGCCCGAATAGTCGTTAAGGTCAAGGCAACCACTGTTCGTGGGTTCCGGGGGAGCTGAAGGGTCACCGTGAGAGAGCTGCGCATCAGGCTGCTGGCCGGCGTCTTCGTCATCGCCGGAGTCCTGTCCTGGGCGGGCGCCCGCCTGTGGAACTCGATCGGGACCCTGCCCAGCGTCCCCCTGGCCGCCCCCATCGTCCTCGCCCTGATCGCCGTGGTCCTGGTCGCCACGGCGCTCTCGATCCGATCCCGCCTCAAGGCCCAGCGCGAGCGCCGCCCCGAGGCCAAGGGCGTCGACCCCCTGATGGCGGCCCGCGCGGTCGTCTTCGGCCAGGCCAGCGCCCTGGTCGCCGCCCTCGTCGCCGGCATGTACGGCGGCACGGGCGTCTTCCTCCTGGAATCCCTCGACATCCCCGCCCGGCGCGACCAGGCCATCTACGCCGGCTTCTCGGTCCTGGCAGGCATCGCGGTCATAGTGGCCGCCATCTTCCTGGAGCACGTCTGCAAGCTCCCGGAGGACGACGACCGGAACACGGGAGCGGCGTCGGCCGCATAGCGCCGAACCTGCCGTAGGGCACCGTGCCACAGCCCCGCGGCACTCTGCCGTGTCAGCGGGCCATGATGAGGCTCATCGCCTCGTTGCGGGTCGCCGCGTCCCGCAGCTGCCCCCGTACCGCCGACGTGAGGGTCTTCGCGCCCGGCTTGCGGATGCCCCGCATCGACATGCACATGTGCTCGCACTCGACGACGACGATCACACCGCGCGGCTCCAGGATGTCCATCAGGGAGTCCGCTATCTGCGTGGTGAGTCGTTCCTGCACCTGCGGCCGACGGGCGTAGACATCCACGAGCCGCGCCAGCTTGGACAGGCCGGTGATCTTGCCGGTGGTGGCCGGAATGTAGCCGACGTGGGCAACGCCCCGGAACGGCACCAGATGATGCTCACACGTCGAGTACACCTCGATGTCCTTCACGAGGACCATCTCGTCGTGCCCCAGGTCGAAAGTCGTCGTCAGCACATCCTCGGGCTTCTGCCACAGCCCCGCGAAGATCTCCTGGTACGCCCGAGCCACCCGCCCCGGCGTCTCCCGCAACCCCTCGCGGTCTGGGTCCTCCCCCACCGCGATCAGCAGCTCGCGCACGGCGTTCTCTGCGCGCTTCTCGTCGAACTCGCCGATCGAGCCCTCGCCGTCCAGCGTCACGGGGTCGGTCATCTCTGCCTCGTTCCTCGGTGTGCCTGCCGACGCGGCCGAAAAGCGCCGCGCCCCCCAGGCTAGATCCTGGGGGGCGCGGCATCCATTCCGGGCCCGGTGGGGTCACCGGGGTCCGGGGTGTCAGCTCTCCGGACGTTCCTCGGGGGCCGGCTCGGCCACGGGGGCCGACTCCGTCACCGTGGACTTGGCCGTCGTGATCGCCGGCGTCGCGCCGTTGGCGCCGTTCGTCAGTGCGAGCTCCTTGGGGGAGAGCACCGGCGGACGGGTGGACGGCGTGCGGCGGGAGGAGCCGGTCCAGGCCGGCCGCGGGGGACGCTTGACGATGGGAGCGAAGACCTCGGCGATCTGCTCCTTGTTCAGCGTCTCCTTCTCCAGCAGCTGGAGCACGAGCGCGTCGAGTACGTCGCGGTTCTCGACCAGGATCTCCCAGGCCTCGTTGTGCGCCGTCTCGATGAGCTTCTTGACCTCCTCGTCGACCAGCGCGGCGACCTCTTCCGAGTAGTCGCGCGGGTGCGACATCTCGCGGCCGAGGAACGGTTCGGTGTTGTCACCGCCGAACTTGATCGCGCCGAGACGCTCGGTCATGCCGTACTGCGTGACCATCGCGCGGGCCGTCGCCGTGGCCTTCTCGATGTCGTTCGCGGCGCCCGTGGTCGGGTCGTGGAAGACCAGTTCCTCGGCCGCGCGGCCACCCAGCATGTAGGCGAGCTGGTCGAGCATCTCGTTGCGCGTGGTCGAGTACTTGTCCTCGTCCGGGAGCACCATCGTGTAGCCCAGGGCACGGCCGCGGGACAGGATGGTGATCTTGTGGACGGGGTCGGAGTTGGGGGAAGCCGCCGCGACCAGGGCGTGTCCGCCCTCGTGGTACGCGGTGATCTTCTTCTCCTTGTCCGACATGATCCGGGTCCGCTTCTGCGGGCCCGCCACGACGCGGTCGATGGCCTCGTCGAGCATGTGGTTGTCGATGAGCTTCTTGTCCGAGCGGGCGGTGAGCAGCGCGGCCTCGTTGAGGACGTTGCTCAGGTCCGCGCCGGTGAAGCCCGGTGTGCGGCGGGCGACCGCCGACAGGTCGACGTCCGGTGCGACCGGCTTGCCCTTCTGGTGAACCTTGAGGATCTCCAGACGGCCCTGCATGTCCGGGCGGTCGACCGCGATCTGGCGGTCGAAGCGGCCGGGGCGCAGGAGGGCCGGGTCGAGGATGTCGGGCCGGTTCGTGGCGGCGATCAGGATGACGCCGCCCTTCACGTCGAAGCCGTCCATCTCGACGAGCAGCTGGTTCAGGGTCTGCTCGCGCTCGTCGTGACCACCGCCGAGGCCGGCGCCGCGATGGCGGCCGACCGCGTCGATCTCGTCGACGAAGACGATCGCCGGGGCGTTCGCCTTGGCCTGCTCGAAGAGGTCACGGACTCGGGAGGCACCGACACCGACGAACATCTCGACGAAGTCGGAGCCGGAGATCGAGTAGAACGGCACGCCGGCCTCGCCCGCGACAGCGCGCGCGAGCAGGGTCTTGCCGGTTCCGGGAGGGCCGTACAGCAGTACGCCCTTGGGGATCTTGGCGCCGACGGCCTGGAACTTCGCCGGCTCCTGGAGGAACTCCTTGATCTCGTGGAGTTCCTCGACGGCCTCGTCCGATCCGGCGACGTCGGCGAACGTCGTCTTGGGGGTGTCCTTGGTGATGAGCTTCGCCTTGGACTTCCCGAACTGCATGACCCGGGAGCCGCCGCCCTGCATCTGATTCATCAGGAACAGGAAGACGACCACGATGAGGACGAAGGGGAGCAGGGAGAGCAGGATCCCGACGAAGGCGTTCTGCTTCGTCGGCGAGACGGTGTACCCGTCGGGGATCTGCTTCTGCTGGAACTTGCCCTGCAGGGTGTTGGCGATGTCCACACCCTGGTCGCCGATGTAGCTCGCCTGGATCTTCGAGCTGTCTTCGACCTTTTCGCCGTCCTTGAGCTGGACCTTGATGGTCTGCTCGTCGCCGGTGGTGAGCTTGGCTGATTCGACCTTGTTCTCATTGATCGCCTGGACGACCTGGCCGGTGTCCACCGTCTTGTAGCCGCCGGACGAGCCGACGACCTGCATCAACACGACCACGGCAAGGACGGCCAGCACGATCCACATGACCGGCCCACGGAAGTATCGCTTCACGTCCATCCATACGGAGCGGTGTCGCCCCGTCCCTCCTGCCATAGTGAGTTTGATAAGACAGTTCTTCTGACGGTACCCCAGCTTTGTTGCCCAAAGCCGCACGGGACGGCTGAACGAGCCCGTCTGCATGCTTCAACGGCGCGAAACCCGCCGGGGTTCCCGATCGTCTTACGAAGAAGGCTCGCTTGGCCCCAAGGCCGGCTCAGCCGCCGTAGACGTGGGGCGCGAGCGTACCGACGAACGGGAGGTTGCGGTACTTCTCGGCGTAGTCGAGGCCGTAGCCCACGACGAACTCGTTGGGGATGTCGAAGCCCACCCATTCGACGTCGATGGCGACCTTGGCGGCGTCCGGCTTGCGCAGCAGGGTGCAGACCTTGAGCGTCTCCGGTTCGCGCGAGCCGAGGTTGGACAGCAGCCACGACAGGGTCAGGCCGGAGTCGATGATGTCCTCGACGATCAGGACGTGCTTGCCCTTGATGTCGGTGTCGAGGTCCTTGAGGATCCGGACGACACCGGAGGACTGGGTGCCCGCGCCGTACGACGACACGGCCATCCAGTCCATGGTGACGGGGGTGGACAGCGCCCGCGCGAGGTCGGCCATGACCATCACCGCGCCCTTGAGGACGCCGACGATGAGCAGGTCCTTGCCCGCGTACTCCGCGTCGATCTTCGCGGCCAGCTCGACGAGCTTGGCGTCGATCTCTTCCTTGGTGATGAGCACCTCTTTGAGGTCGGTGCCCATGTCTTTCGCGTCCACCCGCATCACTTTCGGTCGTCCCACCGGCTGTCCGCCCCCGGTGAGGGGCGTTCCGGCCCCGAGAGGGGCGTAAGGATTCAGCCTTGCCGAATCACCAGTCTGCCACCCTGGCGCTGGGCGACGACCTTGCCCGGGAGATTGATGGCTCCCTGGCCGCGCCAGCCGGTGATCAGCCGGTCGACTTCCTCGATGTGGCGGGCGAACAGCGAGCCCGCGGGGGCGCCGGCCTCGATGGCGGCCTGGCGCAGGACGCGGCGGCGCACGGCGGGCGGCAGGGCGTAGAGCTTGGCGCACTCCAGGAGGCCTGCGGCGTCGCGTACGGAGGCCTCGGCCTGGCGCGCCCAGGTGTCGAGGGCGTCGGCGTCGTCGCGGGAGAGCTGGGCCGTACGGGCGAGTGCCTCGACCACGCCTTTGCCGAGGGCCTTCTCCAGAGCGGGCAGGCCTTCGTGGCGCAGGCGGGAGCGGGTGTAGGCGGGGTCCGCGTTGTGCGGGTCGTCCCAGACGGGGAGCGACTGGACCAGGCAGGCCTTGCGGGCGGTCTGCCGGTCGAGCTGGAGGAAGGGGCGGCGGTAACGGCCGTCGGCCCCCGAGACCGCGGCCATTCCGGACAGGGAGCGGATGCCGGAGCCGCGGGCGAGGCCGAGCAGGACGGTCTCGGCCTGGTCGTCGCGGGTGTGGCCGAGCAGGACGCCACAGGCTCCGTGGCGTGCGGAGGCGGCGTCGAGGGCGGCGTAGCGGGCGTCGCGGGCGGCCGCTTCGGGTCCGCCTTCGCGGCCGACGGTCACGGCGATGGACTCGACGGGGTCCAGGCCGAGTTCGCGCAGGCGCAGGGCGACTTCGTCGGCGCGCAGATCGGAGCCGGGCTGGAGGCCGTGGTCGACGGTGATGCCGCCGGCGCGGATGCCGAGTTTGGGGGCCTCGAACGCGAGGGCGGAGGCGAGGGCCATGGAGTCGGCGCCGCCGGAGCACGCCACGAGCACGAGCGGCGACGGCGGGCGCTCATGCGGGGTCTTCTCGGCAGAGGTGTGATGGTCGTTGAGGATGTCGTGGAGGACGCGGCGGACCGCCAGGCGTATCGCCGCGACCGCAGGATGGGGACCCATGTCCGGTTCCCTTCATGAAGTTTTCGGGGGGTGAGCCCGAGGTTCGGTCACTCAGAGTGTGTAGATGGTGACAGAACCGGGCCGTTCCCCGAGCATTGCACGCCTACCCAGGGCCCACGGTCCCTCGGACGGGTGATTGAAGGGGCGTTCGCCTGCCGTCGGCCGGTTTTCTTTCACCACCCTTCCGCAGGTCTCACGACTCGGTCTTGCGGTGCACCCGCGCGATCCAGTCCGCCGGTTTGGCGATCTCCGTCTTCGTCGGGAGGGTGTTGGGCGAGGTCCACACACGGTTGAAGCCGTCCATGCCGACCTCGTTGACGACGGCCCGTACGAAGCGTTCGCCGTCGCGGTACTGCCTGAGTTTGGCGTCCAGACCGAGCAGCTTGCGCAGGGCCATGTCCAGTCGGGAGGCGCCCTTGGCGCGACGCTGCTGGAATTTCTCGCGGATCTCCTGGACGGTCCCCACGACCTCCGGACCCACTCCGTCCATCACGAAGTCGGCGTGGCCTTCCAGGAGGGACATCACGGCGGTGAGACGACCGAGGATCTCCCGCTGGGCCGGCGTCTGCACGATCTCCACGAGCGACCGGCCGCCGTCGTCCTCCTCGCCCTCGGGGCGCCCGCCGGCCAGCGACTGGGCGGCTTCCCGGACGCGTTCCAGAACGGTCATGGGGTCGACCTCGGTCTCCCCCAAAAACGACTGGATTTCGCCCTCCAGGTGGTCCCGCAGCCAGGGCACCGCGGTGAACTGCGTGCGGTGCGTCTCCTCGTGCAGGGTCACCCACAGGCGGAAGTCGTGGGGCTGTACGTCGAGTTCGCGCTCCACGTGCACGATGTTCGGCGCGACCAGCAGGAGGCGCCCGCCGCCGTTGGCGCCGGCGGGGAGTTCGCGGGTGGCCGGTGCGAAGGTCTCGTACTGGCCGAGGACACGGGAGGAGAGGAAGGACAGCAGCATCCCGAGTTCGACGCCGGTCACCTTGCCGCCGACGGCGCCGAGGACCGCGCCGCCCGGAGTGCTGCCGCGCCGCTCCTGCATCTTGTCGAGCAGTGGCTTCAGGAGTTCGCGGAAGCCGGCGACGTTCGCCCTGACCCAACCGGGGCGGTCCACGACGAGGACCGGGGTGTCGTGGGTCTCCGCGGTACCCATTCGGGTGAAGCCGCGGACGTGTTCCTCCGAGGACTTGGCGTGCTTGCGCAGCTCGGCGACGACGGCCCTGGCCTCGTCGCGGCTCACCTCCGGGCCCGGCCGCACGAGCCGGGTCGCGGTCGCCACCGCGAGATTCCAGTCGACCATCTCGGCACCACCGATGCTCGTCATGCGTCAACCGTACGTGAGCGTTCCCGCTTGGGGCAGGCCACAGAGGTCGGTTGCCGCTGGCGTGCGGTGTGAGGCCGACCGGGACGGGTGTGCTCGACGCGAGGGCGATACGGCGGTGGCGGCGCCCCCGGTCAGCGGCAGCCGCAGGCCGCCAGTGCGGTGGCCGTCCGGTCCAGCGCCGACTGGGCCGCGTCCTTGCTCGTCGTGTCCGACGCGAGGAAGGCGAACGCCAGCAGGCGGCCGTCCTGGTCGACCACGGTTCCCGCCAGGGTGTTCACGCCGGTCAGCGTGCCCGTCTTGGCTCGTACGACGCCTGCCGCGCCGTCCGTGTAACGGCCGCTCAGGGTGCCGGTGAAGCCTGCGATCGGAAGGCCGGTGAGGACGGGGCGGAGTTCGGGGTGGGCCGGATCGCCCGCCTTCACCAGGAGGGCCGTCAGCAGTTCCGCCGTCAGTTTGTCCTCTCGGTTGAGACCGCTGCCGTCCTTGAAGGAGGCGCCGGAGACCGGGAGTTCGAGCTTCTTCAGCTGCGCCAGGATCGCCGCGCCACCGCCCTCGAAGTCGGCGCGTACCTTCGTCGCCACGGCCGTCTGGCGGGCCAGGGCCTCCGCGATGTCGTTGTCGCTGTTGGTCAGCATGCGCTCGACCAGGGCGGACAGGGGCGGGGAGGAGACCTCGGCGAGTGTCTTCGCGCGGGTCGTCGCCTTGGAGGGGCCGGGGGACGTGGTCTTGATCCCGGCGTCCTCCAGGAAGCCGGCGAACTTGCGGGCCGCGTCCAGTGCCGGGTTCTCCACTCGGATCGCCGTGCCGCTGGTGCTGTCGTCCGTGCGGCCCTCGTCGGCAGTCAGGGCGCTGACCGGGGCGAGGTTGTCGTTGTCGGCGCCGATCGGATGGATCCCGGAGCCGGCGTACAGGGTCGTGTCGTAGGAGAGGGTGACCTTGCGCACACCGTCCTTCTTCAGTGCCTCGGCGGTCTCGGTGGCCAGGTCGCGCAGGCTCGCCGAGCCCTCGGTGTCCTTGCGGGCCGTGAGCGTGGGGTCGCCGCCGCCGACGAGGACGAGTTCGCCGGTGTCGGGTTCCAGGGCCGTGCGCGTGGTGAGGCGGTGGTCGGAGCCCATGGCGGACAGGGCGGCCACCGCGGTGGCGATCTTCGTCGTGGAGGCGGGGGTGAGGGCGGTGTCCGCACCGGTGCCGTAGAGATGCTTGCCGGTGGCGACGTCGACGACCTCGGCCGCACGGCTGCTGCCGAGCGCGGCGTCCTTGAGGAGCGGGCCCAGGACGTCCGCGAGGGCCGGTCCGTTCGGCGCCGACTTGACCGTGTTGCCCGCCCCGCCGAGGCCGGTGAGGACGGAGGCGGCGCTGGGGGCGGGCTTGGGCGCCGCTTGCGTCGTACCGGAATCGCGACCGTGATCTGTGCCACCCGTGTGCTCCTGGGCGGCGGCCCGGTCCCGCTCGGCCGTACGCTGGCCGGAGGAGTCCCAGGGACCGGCGGCCGTCACCACGACGGCGGTCAGTGCCAGTCCCGCGGTGGCGGCTCCGGCCGTGTACTGCCAGGTTCTCGGCCTCGTGACCTGCACCGACATGGTTCGGGCGAGTCGTGCGACCCGTGGCTTCGCGGCGGTCGCGGCCCGTGCCAGACGGGGTCGTACGGCGTTCGCGACCCGCGCCACATGCGGTCTCGCGGCCCGCCAAGGCCTCAGTTCAGGCACGACCACCAGCCCCTTTCGCGATCACACACCGGCGTGAGGGACACTTAACCACCAGAACTATGTGCTGATCATGGAGGAGCCACCGGTGGAGTTCGACGTCACGATCGAGATTCCGAAGGGTTCGCGGAACAAGTACGAGGTGGACCACGAGACCGGTCGGATCCGCCTGGACCGTCGACTCTTCACCTCGACCGCCTACCCGACCGACTACGGATTCGTCGAGAACACCCTCGGCGAGGACGGCGACCCGCTGGACGCGCTGGTCATTCTTGACGAGCCGACCTTCCCGGGCTGCCTCATCAAGTGCCGCGCGATCGGCATGTTCCGTATGACGGACGAGGCCGGCGGCGACGACAAGCTGCTGTGCGTGCCGGCGACGGACCCGCGCCAGGAGCACCTGCGTGACATCCACCACGTCTCCGAGTTCGACCGCCTGGAGATCCAGCACTTCTTCGAGGTCTACAAGGACCTGGAGCCCGGCAAGTCCGTAGAGGGCGCCAACTGGGTCGGTCGCGTCGACGCCGAGATCGAGATCGAGCGGTCGTACAAGCGCTTCAAGGAGTCCGGCGGCCACTGAGCCCCCTGATGTCCAGCGGGCCGCACGCACACGCGTGCGGCCCGCTGTGTGTCTGTGCGCATACTGGTGCGAACCGGAGGTGCGTACACAGGAGCTGTGAGTGACGGAAGCGGAGGACCGCAAGCCGCCGTCGGACGAGGCGCGGAGTGGCTACGACCCCGAGATCACGTCCGAGTTCGCGATCCCCGAGGGGCTCGCCGTGTCCAGAGGCGGCACCGAGCCGGAGACGACGAGCGAGTTCGCCGTCCCCGACGGGCTGGACGTCGCGCAGGTGCCCTCGGCCGAGTCGGAGGGGTCGGCGTTCAACACGCCGCGCACCTACAGCGCCAAGCAGGCGCCCACGTTCACCCCGGCGACCGGCGTGCCGGTGGTCAGTCTGACCAAGGACGCGCCCTGGCAGGACCGGATGCGCACGATGCTGCGGATGCCGGTGACCGAGCGGCCCGCCCCGGAGTCGGCACCGAAGGTCGAGGACGAGGGACCGGCCGTCCCGCGCGTGCTCGACCTGACGCTGCGTATCGGCGAGCTGCTGCTCGCGGGCGGTGAGGGCGCGGAGGACGTGGAGGCGGCGATGTTCGCCGTCTGCCGCTCCTACGGCCTGGACCGCTGCGAGCCGAACGTCACCTTCACCCTGCTGTCGATCTCGTACCAGCCGTCGCTGGTCGACGATCCGGTCACCGCGTCCCGGACGGTACGACGGCGCGGCACCGACTACACACGGCTCGCGGCCGTCTTCCATCTGGTGGACGACCTCAGCGACCCCGAGTCGGCGATCTCCCTGGAGGAGGCCTACCGGCGGCTCGCCGAGATCCGCCGCAACCGGCACCCGTACCCGGGCTGGGTGCTGACCTCGGCGGGCGGGCTGCTCGCCGGCGCGGCCTCCGTGCTCGTCGGCGGTGACCTGATCGTGTTCGTCGCGGCCGCGCTGGGCGCGATGCTCGGCGACCGGCTGGCATGGCTGTGCGCGGGGCGCGGGCTGCCGGAGTTCTACCAGTTCACGGTGGCCGCGATGCCTCCGGCCGCCATAGGGATCGCGCTGACGCTGGCCGACATCGATGTGAAGGCCTCCGCGGTCATCACCGGTGGGCTGTTCGCGCTGCTGCCGGGGCGGGCGCTGGTGGCGGGTGTGCAGGACGGGCTGACCGGCTTCTACATCACCGCGTCGGCGCGGCTCCTGGAGGTCATGTACTTCTTCGTAGGCATCGTGGTGGGTGTGCTGCTGGTCCTGTACTTCGGCGTGCAGGTGGGTGCGGAGCTGAATCCCGAGGTGGCGGTGACCATCCCCGAGCGGCCGCTGTGGCAGATCGGGGCGTCGATGATGCTGTCACTGACTTTCGCCGTACTGCTCCAGCAGGAGCGGTCGACCGTGCTGGCGGTGACCCTGAACGGCGGGGTCGCGTGGTCGGTGTACGGCGCGATGCACTACGTCGGCGAGATCTCACCGGTCGCCTCCACGGCGGTGGCGGCGGGGCTGGTGGGGCTGTTCGGACAGATGATGTCGCGGTACCGGTTCGCTTCCGCGCTGCCCTACACGACCGCTGCGATCGGGCCTCTGCTGCCCGGTTCCGCCACGTACTTCGGACTGCTGGCCATCGCCCAGAACGACGTGGACAAGGGGCTGGTGTCCTTGGCCACGGCCGCGTCCCTGGCCATGGCCATCGCGATCGGGGTGAACCTGGGTTCGGAGATCTCGCGGTTGTTCCTGAGGGTTCCGGGCGGGGCTTCGGCGGCGGGACGCCGGGCAGCGAAGCGGACGCGCGGCTTCTAGGAAGCCGGTGTCTCAGTAACCCTGGTTGGGCGGGTACTGCTGGTTCTGCTGACCGCCGTACTGCTGCTGGTCGCCGTATCCCTGGGGGTACTGCTGGGCGTACGGCTGCTGCGGCTGTTGCTGGGGCTGCGGGGCGTAGTACTGGTCGTAGCCGTACTGCTGCTGACCCTGATGGCCCTGCTGGCCGTAGCCCTGGTCGTGCTGGTTGCCGTACTGCTGGTGCTGCTCGTCGTCGGACGGGATGCGGCGGAGCTGGGTCGTCGCGTCGTCCATGGACGGGGGCTGGTAGGCCTGGGGCTGGGGGGCCGGGGCCTCGGCTGCCGCCTTCCTCTTCTTGGAGCGCTCGCGGAGGTACTCGATGATGATCGGGACGACCGAGACGAAGACGATGAGGACGAGGATCGCCTCGACGTTCTTGTGGATGACGTCGATCTGGCCGAGCCAGTAACCCGCGAGGGTGACGCCGGAGCCCCAGGCGATACCACCGATGACGTTGTACGTGAGGAACGTGCGGTACTTCATACGGCCGGCGCCCGCCACGATGGGGGCGAAGGTACGCACGATCGGCACGAAGCGGGCCAGGACGATCGCCTTGGGGCCGTACTTCTCCATGAACTCGTGGGCCTTGTCCAGGTTCTCCTGCTTGAAGAGCTTGGAGCCCGGACGGTTGAAGAGCTTGGGCCCGAAGAACTTTCCGATCATGTAGCCGACCTGGTCACCGAGGACGGCCGCCAGCACGATCAGGAAGCAGACCAGCCACAGCGGCTGGCTGATGTACTCGCCCTGGGCCACGAACAGACCCGCCGTGAACAGCAGCGAGTCACCGGGCAGGAACGCGAACAGACCCGACTCGGCGAAGACGATCAGCAGGATGCCGGGCAGGCTGAACGTCTCGATCAGATAGTTCGGACTGAGCCACTCGGGGGCGAGCGCGAGCGTGGTCACGGGTCTGTGGCTCCTGGTGCTGGGAGACGGGCTGGGGCTGGCTGTCCAAAAGTATCAACGCAGCCGTCATGACCCAGGTTCCATGCGGTCTCCCAGGATGCACTGTGCGCCCGCTGGGACAAAGCTGTGGGGCATGGGTATCGAAGAGTACGGCGGCGGTCAGGGACCCCGGCCCGACGTTCTGGTCGTGACCACGAACGACATACCCGGCTTCCGGGTACAGGAGGTTCTTGGTGAGGTGTTCGGGCTGACGGTCCGCTCCCGGCACCTGGGGAGCCAGATCGGGGCGGGGCTGAAGTCGATGATCGGCGGTGAGCTCAAGGGGCTCACCAAGACGCTCGTGGAGACCCGCAACCAGGCCATGGAGCGGCTCGTCGAGCAGGCACGCGCGCGTGGTGCGAACGCGGTGCTGATGTTCCGCTTCGACGTGACCGAGGCGGCGGACGTCGGCACCGAGGTGTGCGCGTACGGGACGGCCGTGATCGTGACCCGGGAGTAGACCCTCTCCCTCCCGGGCCGGGACCTCACGGGGTGTGCCGGGCCGCGTTCGCGTCGATCGCGGCCCTGAGGTGCTCGGCGAGCCCTGGGCGCATGGAGTCGTAGAACGCCCTGAATCGCTCGTCGGACACGTACATCCCGCCCAGGGACCGGTGCATGTCGTAGGGGCACTCGTAGAACCAGCCGCAGATGTGCCGCCGGTGTTCCTCGGCCATGTCCATGGCCGCCTCGGACGCCGGAGGCTCACCGGCTGCCATCAGGCCGCTGTAGCGCTCGCTCCAGTCGGCCACTTCGGCCTGCATGCGTTTCCAGTCGTCCTTGGTGTAGCCCGCGGCACGGCGCTGCGACTCGGCGTACGCGTCCGTGCCGCCCCAGCGCTCTTCCGCCTCCTCGGCGTACTGCTCCGGATCCTTGTCGCCGAAGACCTCGAACCGCTCCTCGGGCGTGAGGTTGATACCCATCTTCCGTGCCTCCATGGCCTGCTCCACGGCCACCGCCATCTTCCGCAGCTTCTCGATCCGGGCGGTCAGCAACTCGTGCTGGCGGCGCAGGTGGGCGCGCGGGTCCGCGGCCGGATCGTCGAGCAGGGCGGCGACCTCCTCGAGCGGGAAGCCGAGCTCCCGGTAGAACAGGATCTGCTGCAACCGGTCGAGGTCGGCGTCGCTGTAGCGCCGGTGGCCCGCGTGGCTGCGCTCGCCGGGGGCGAGCAGTCCGATGTCGTCGTAGTGGTGCAGCGTGCGCACCGTCACTCCGGCGAAACCGGCGACCTGTCCCACGGAATAGCTCACTTCGTCCGCTCCCTTCTCGGTACGCCCTCCACGGTGCTGCCTCACGCCGCGTGAGGTGCAAGTCCGATCCGCTCGGGATCCCGAGCCGGTTCCTCCAGGTGTCGCGCCGGTTTTGTCCGTTTATCGTGAGCCCGTGGCCCAGGACACCGCGCAACAGGCAACGGCAGCCCCGGCTCGCGCGCTCCTCCCCTTGATCCTCCCCGCTCTGGTCGTGGGCGTGGGCGCGAGTCTGCTCTTCCTCGGAGTGAGCGAGGCGGCCGAGGCGCTCCAGGACGTGCTGTGGCAGAACCTGCCCGATGCCCTGGGGGTCGGCCGGTACTCCGTGCTGTGGACGATCGTCATGCTCACCGCCACCGGTGTGGTGGTCGGCCTCGTGGTGTGGAAGGTGCCGGGGCACGCCGGTCCCGACCCGGCGACCATGGGCCTGAACGCTCCCGTCCTGGCGCCCGCCGTGCTGCCCGGGCTGCTGCTGGCGACCGCGTTGATGCTCGCGGGCGGTCCCAGTCTCGGTCCCGAGAACCCGATCATCGCCGTGAACGTCGGGCTCGCCTTCTGGCTGGGCCGTCGGCTGCTCCCCCGGCTGCCGGGCGGGCTGTGGGCGGCGCTGGCGGAGGCGGCGACCATCGGCGCGCTGTTCGGCACCCCGGTGGCGGCGGCGCTCCTCATCTCCGAGGCGCTGGCGGGACGGCAGCTCAAGGGCGCGCTGTGGGACAACGTCTTCGCGCCGCTCGTCGCCGCCGCCGCGGGTGCCATCACGACCACTCTGGTGGCCCATCCGACCTTCGATCTGCATCTGCCCGCGCTCGGGCGGCCCGGCTGGGGCGATCTGCTGGCGGTGCTGGTGATCGCGTCCGCCGCCGCGCTGTTCGGCATGTGCGCCGTCCGTGCCTTCCCCTACGTCCACGGCGCCTTCGCGCGGCTGCGCCATCCGATGCTCATGCTGCCGGCCGGCGGGCTCGTGCTCGGGCTGCTGGGGGCGCTCGGCGGTCACCTCACCCTTTTCAAGGGGCTGGAGGAGGTCGGGGAGATCGCGGCCGACCCCGACGGCTGGTCGGCCGGGGAGTTCGCCACGATGACGGTGGTGAAGCTGGCCGCGCTGCTCGTCGCCGCGTCCTGCGGCTTCCGCGGCGGGCGGATCTTCCCGGCCGTGTTCGTGGGCGTCGCCTTCGGGCTGTGCGCCCATGCCCTGGTGCCCGGGGTCCATCCCGCGGTCGGTGTCGCCGCCGGGGTGCTGGGCATGCTCCTCGCCATCACCCGGCAGGGCTGGGTGAGCCTCTTCACCGCCGCCGTGCTGGTGTCCTCTCCGGCGATCATCGCCCTGCTGTGCATCGCCTCGCTGCCCGCCTGGCTGCTGGTGACCGGCCGCCCCCAGATGCAACTGCGCGCAGACGGAACCCCGGTCCGCTGAACCCCACCCCTGAGGAGTCGATCGATGCCGCTCCACCAAGGCCCCGAAACGCCCGACGAGCGCCCGCTGTCCGTCAACCCCTTCTTCGGCGAGGCCAACCCGGTCGCCGGTATGACCGAGGCACCGCCCAAACACCGGCTCCCGGACACTCCGCTGCCGCCCTCGACCGCGTACCAGCTCGTCCACGACGAACTGATGCTGGACGGCAACTCCCGGCTCAACCTCGCCACCTTCGTCACCACCTGGATGGAACCGCAGGCCGGGATCCTGATGGGCGAGTGCCGGGACAAGAACATGATCGACAAGGACGAGTACCCACGCACCGCCGAACTGGAGCGGCGCTGTGTGGCGATGCTCGCCGACCTGTGGAACGCCCCCGATCCGTCGACCGCCGTGGGCTGCTCGACGACCGGCTCCAGCGAGGCGTGCATGCTCGCCGGGATGGCGTTCAAACGGCGGTGGAGCAAGCGGAATCCGACGCCCGGGGCCCGCCCCAATCTCGTCATGGGGATCAACGTCCAGGTCTGCTGGGACAAGTTCTGCAACTTCTGGGAGGTGGAGCCCCGCCTCGTTCCCATGGAGGGCGACCGCTTCCACCTCGATCCGCAGGCCGCCGCCGCGCTGTGCGACGAGAACACCATCGGTGTCGTCGGCATCCTCGGCTCCACCTTCGACGGTTCCTACGAGCCGATCGCCGAGCTCTGCGCCGCGCTCGACGGACTCCAGGAACGGACCGGCCTCGACATCCCCGTCCATGTCGACGGCGCGTCCGGCGCCATGGTCGCTCCCTTCCTCGACCCGGAACTGGCCTGGGACTTCCGGCTGCCTAGGGTCGCCTCCATCAACACCTCGGGGCACAAGTACGGGCTCGTCTACCCGGGTGTCGGCTGGGCACTGTGGCGCGACAAGGAGGCCCTGCCCGAGGAACTCGTCTTCCGGGTCAACTACCTGGGCGGCGACATGCCGACCTTCGCCCTCAACTTCTCCCGGCCCGGCGCCCAGGTCGTCGCGCAGTACTACACCCTTCTGCGGCTGGGCCGCGAGGGCTACCGGGCCGTGCAGCAGTCCACCCGGGACGTGGCCCTGCGCCTCGCCGAACGTGTCGAGGCGCTCGGCGACTTCCGGCTGCTGACCCGGGGCGACCAGCTGCCGGTCTTCGCCTTCACGACCGGCCCCGATGTCACGGCGTACGACGTCTTCGATGTGTCCCGGCGGCTGCGGGAGAGCGGCTGGCTGGTCCCGGCGTACACCTTCCCGCCGAACCGGGAGGACCTGTCCGTGCTGCGCGTGGTGTGCCGCAACGGCTTCTCGGCCGATCTCGCCGAGCTGTTCGTGGAGGACCTGCGCCGGCTGCTGCCGGAGCTGCGCCGCCAGACGCATCCGCTGACCCGGGACAAGGAGGCGGCGACCGGGTTCCACCACTGAGCCGGGTGCCACCACCGGGCGGGGCGGCCGGTCCGGGTCCGTCAGGTGCCGTCGCCCAGGTCGAAGGTCGTCCAGTGGACCCCGTCGGCGGATATGCGGTACCTCCCGGCGCCGAAACTGTCGCCCCACAGATAGCCGAGCGGGGTCGTGGACACCCAGCCCTGTGGTCCCCGGCCGCCGGAGCGGGTGAAGGAACGGCCGTCATCCGTGCTGCGCCAGACGCCGTCCTCGCCGTGGACCGTGAGGCTGCCGTCGGCGGCGGCGATCGGGGCGCCGAGGATCGAGCGGGGTTCGACTCCCTCGCGATGCTTCCAGACCTGCTCCCAGGTGTGGCCGCCGTCGGTGCTGCGGTCGATCGCGAGCAGGCCGTTCTTCACGTCGTCCTCGTCGAGGAGCTGGCCGTGGTGGGCGGCGTAGAGCACGGAGCCGTCGGTCACCACGCTCATGCTCCAGCCCTTCGGCGCGGCGGGCATCACGGACGTACGCCAGCTCTTTCCCCGGTCCTCGCTCACGGCGAGCGTGGGGTTGCCGGAGAGCGGGTCCAGGCCGGAGGTGTAGAGCCGGGCACCGATCCGACCCGCCAGGGTCACGTCCCCCTTCAGCGGGGGCTGGTCGGCCAGCACCCGGTACTCCCCCGTGTCCGGCAGCACCGCCGCCAGCCGGGACCGGGCACAGCCGTTGCCCTCCTCGTCGGGCCGTGAGCAGTTCTCGACCAGGATCCCGCCCTCGGGGACCGCCGTCGTGGTGCCCGTCGGCTCGTTGGTCGCCTCTCGCCAGCTGTTCCCCGCGTCGCCGGTGAACCACGTGCGCTCCGGCGGTGGCCACTTGCCTTCGGTGATGAGCGCGCGGCCGGGTCCGAGGACGACGAGTCCGGCGGTGATGCCGAGGTCGCCCGTCACATCCGGAAGCGGCGAGGTCCCCAGCCTCCAGGCCCGGGCGCCCTTCTCCAGCACGGCGACTCTCTGCACGCACCGGGTCTTCCCGCACTCCGCGAGCAGCGCGAACCCGCTGCCGTCCGCGGCGAACCCGACATCGACCGCGCTCCCGGGCAGTCCGGTCCCCGACGGGACGCGGGCGGGCACCGCTGTCTGAGAGATGGCGGCCCGCCCGCCCGAGTCCGTCCGGGTACACGCCGTCATCACCGTCAGCAAGCCCAGCACGACGGCCACCACGACCGCCGCCCTTCCCCTGACCCACTCCATGCCGTCCCCCCGATCCCGGTCCGCGATGCACCGACATCTCTGGTACACCGCTCGCCGCGCCGGGGTTCCCACTTCCTCGCGACTTCCTCACGACGGCTTTCCGGGCGGCCCGTCCGGGCCCGGTCACCGGGCCCGGACGGACGGGCAGCGTGCGGGCCGACAGCCCGTACGGACGGGCAGCATGTGGGCCGACAGCCCGGACTGCTTACTTGCTCAGCGCCCCGAACCGCCGTACCGCCAGCGGAAAGAACACCGCCACCAGCGCCACCGGCCACACCACCGCCGCCCACACATGCCCCGGCTCCCCGCCCGGCCCGCCGAACAGGTCCCGTACCGCCGTGGCCGTCTGGGACATCGGGTTCCACTCCACGACCGTCCCCAGCCAGCCCGGCATCGACTCGGGCGTGGCGAAGGCGTTGGACAGGAAGCCCACCGGCCAGACCAGTATCTGCACGGCCTGCACCAGCTCCGGTTTGCCCGCGACCATCGCCAGGTGGATGCCGATCCAGAGCATCGCGAAGCGGAACAGCAGCAGGAGGCCGACGGCGCCGAGGAAGCCGGACACTCCGCCGTGCGCCCGCCAGCCGAGCGCGCAGGCGACACCGATCATCACCGCCAGGCCCAGCGCCGACTGGAGCATGTCGGCCACCGAACGCCCCACCAGCACCGCCCCGTTGGTCATGGGCATCGCGCGGAACCGGTCGATGACGCCCTTGTTGAGGTCCTGGGTGACGGAGAGCATCGTGCCCTCCAGGCCGAAGGCCATGGTGAGCGCGAGCATGCCGGGGACCAGGTAGTCGACGTAGTCACCGCTCACGCCCCGGCCGCCGCCGACCAGATAGGCGAACATCAGCAGGAGCATGACCGGGAAGACCAGCCCGACCACGACCTGCACCGGCTGCCGCGCCCAGTGGGCGAGTTCACGCCGGGTCATGGTCCAGGAGTCGGTCAGCGCGTACGAACGCCCCGACGCCACCGCACCCGCACCCGCACCCGCACCCACACTCGTACTCACGCGGCCTCCTCGACCCGTCGGTCCCCATCCGTGAGGTGCAGGAACACCTCGTCCAGCGTCGGCCGCCGCAGCGCCACGTCCTCCGCCTCGATCCCGGCCTCCTCCAGCGCCCGTACGACCCCGGAGAGCGCCGCCATCCGGTCGGTGACCGGGGCGCTGAGCAGCCGGCGGTCGGTGTCGACCGAGACGCCCGCCTCTGGCAGCGGCAACAGGGCGACCGCCGCGCCCAGTTGGCCCTCGTCGCGCAGTACTACGTCGATGCGGTCGCCGCCCGTCAGGGCCTTCAGCTCGTCCGGTGTGCCGTCGGCGATCACCCGGCCGGCGTCGACGACCGAGATGCGGTCGGCGAGCTGGTCGGCCTCGTCGAGGTACTGCGTGGTCAGCAGGACCGTCGTACCGCCGCCGACGAGGGTGCGGACCGCGGACCACACCTCGGCGCGGCCGCGCGGGTCGAGGCCGGTGGTGGGTTCGTCCAGGAAGAGCACCTCCGGCTCGGTGATCAGGGAGGCCGCGAGATCCAGGCGGCGGCGCATGCCTCCGCTGTAGGCGCGGACCGGTTTGCGGCCGGTGCCGGTCAGGTCGAAGCGGACCAGGAGCTCGTCGGCACGCGCGCGTGCCCGGCGGGCGCCCAGGTGGTAGAGGCGGCCGAACATCTCCAGGTTCTGCCGGCCGCCGAGTTCCTCGTCGAGCGCCGCGTGCTGGCCGAGCAGGCCGATGCGGAAGCGCACCTCGTGCGCCTGCCGTACGACGTCGTGGCCTGCCACCTCGATACGGCCCGCGTCCGGCCGGAGCAGGGTGGACAGGATGCGGACCAGGGTCGTCTTGCCCGCGCCGTTGGGCCCGAGCACTCCGTGCACCGTGCCTCGCCCGACCTCCAGGTCGAGGCCGTCCAGTGCGTTCTTTGCGGTGGTGGTGCTGCCGTACTTCTTGCGTGCCCCTTCGACGGTGATCGCCGCGTCGGCCACTGGGACTCCTTCGCTAGTCAAACTTGACTACCAGCTCGAAGCTAATACCCCGAAGCCAATTGGTCAAACTTGATTAGCGGGCGTCCTCCGGATGCCGCTCCCCCGTCGCGTACGGGTTCACCTGGTCCTCGGCGAGGACACCGACGAACGGCTCGCCCTCCCCCGCGAAGGTGTAGGCGCCGTCCTCGATCCGGGAGATCAGCCCCTGGGTCCACTCGGCCTCCGCGTCGGCCGTGTGCACCCAGAGATTCATGATCTCGCCGATATGACCGAGCTGCCCCGGCCCCTCCTCGGGGATGTAGTGCTCGGTGACGGCCGAGCGCCACTCCTCGATCCTGCGGGTGCGCTCCTTGAGCAGGGCCACCGCCTCGGCGCGCGGCAGGTCGACCATGCAGCCGATGGCCGCCGACTTCATGTCCATCTTCTGGTCGTACGAGGTCAGCGCCTCGCGCACCAGACCGAGGTACTCCTCGGTGCCGGCCTCGGTGATCTCGTACTCCGTGCGCGGTGGTCCGCCCGCGGTGGACGGCGCGATCTCGTGCGCGTGCAGCAGTCCCTGCTTGGCCATCTGCTTCAGGGCGTGGTAGATCGAGCCGGGCTTGGCGTTGGACCACTCGTGCGCGCCCCAGTACTCCAGGTCGTTGCGCACCTGGTAGCCGTGGGTCCGCCCGTGCTGGCGCACCGCGGCCAGCACGAGGAGACGGATCGTTGACATGCGGTCCAGGTTATGACCTCAGCTCTGCGCCAGTCCCACCAGCTCGAAAGCCGTCTTCCCGTCGAGGGACTCGCGGATGATGTCGGCGTGCCCCGCGTGCCGGGCCGTCTCGCGGATCAGGTGCAGAACCAGCCAGCGCATGGAGACCGACTCGTCCGGCGGGAACCAGGGTTCGTCCGGGAGCGCGAAGGTGTCGTCGAGGCTGGGCACCGAGCGGACGAACGCCTCCGTCTCGGCGGCGACCTTCTCCCAGTACGCCAGTTGCTGCTCCACGCTCTCGCCGTCGACCAGAGCGAAACACTCGTGCCAGTTCGACTCGTCCCGCTTCACCGCCGGCGCCTCGCCCTTGGCCCGTGCGACCCAGCCCTGCTCGACCTCGGCGACGTGCTTGAGCAGGCCCGCCAGGGACAGTTCGCTCGCGCTGGGCCTGCCGGACGCCTGTTCGTCGGTCAGCCCGAGCACGGACCGGCGGATGCCGCCGCGCTGCTCGGCGAGGAAGGAGAGCAGTGCGCCGCGCTCGTCGCCGTACGCCTCGGCTCGCACGTGAGTGACCATGACCGGTGCCTTTCGTCGGGGATCGGGGCCCGGAGGCCTCCTGACACAGACGAAGTTACGGGGGCTTGCGGTCAGCTTCTGTCCTCAAGGACAAGGCTCGCTGAGGGATCCGCCGGGAGAACGCCGGAGCCGGCGACCTGGCCCCTCAGGGCCCGGTCGCCGGCTCCGTACGGTTCGTGCGCGTCGCTCAGAACGGGAAGCCGCTGCGGCCGTGCTGGACCGAGATCCACTTCAGCGTGGTGAAGGCGTCCAGCATCGTCTCGCCGTTGAGGCGGCCGACGCCGGAGCTCTTCTCGCCGCCGAAGGGGACGATCGGCTCGTCGTGGACGGTGCCGTCGTTGACGTGGAACATGCCGGTGTCGACGCGCTTGGCGAAGTTGACGCCGCGCTCGATGTTCGCGGTGTGGACGGCGCCGCTGAGGCCGTACGGGGTGTCGTTGACGACACGGACCGCGTCCTCCTCGCCGTCGACCGGGATGAGGAAGGCGACCGGGCCGAAGACCTCCTGGTGGAGGAGGGCGGAGCCGGCCGGGATGTCCGTGAGGACCGACGGCGAGACCAGGTTGTCGGTCGTCTCGCCGCGCACCAGGGCCGTCGCGCCCTCGGCTATCGCCTGCTCGACGGTGCTCGCGAGGGCGTCCGCCTGGGAGGAGTTGATGACCGGGCCGATCACCGTCTCCGGGTCGCGCGGGTCGCCCACCTTGAGGCTCTTGACCTTCGCGACGAACTTCTCGGTGAACTCGTCGGCGATCGAGCGGTCCACGAGCACGCGGTTGGCGGCCATGCAGACCTGGCCCTGATGGACGTACCGGCTGAAGACCGCGGCGTCGACGGCGTAGTCGATGTCGGCGTCGTCGAGCACCACGATGGCGCTGTTGCCGCCGAGTTCGAGGACCGAGCGCTTGAAGTGCGAGGCGGTGACGGTGGCGACGTGGCGGCCGACCTTGTCGGAGCCCGTGAAGGAGATGACCTTCGGAATGGGGTGCTCGATGAAGGCGTCGCCGATCTCCGCGATGTCGGTGACGACCACGTTGAGGAGACCCTTGGGCAGGCCCGCGTCCTCGAAGATCTTCGCGACCAAGGTGCCGCCGGTGATCGGGGTGTTCTGGTGCGGCTTCAGCACGACGCCGTTGCCGAGCGCCAGCGCCGGGGCCACCGACTTGATCGACAGCAGGAACGGGAAGTTGAAGGGGCTGATCACACCCACCACGCCCACCGGCACCCGGTAGACGCGGTTCTCCTTGCCGTCGATCGGCGACGGGATGATGCGGCCCTCGGGGCGCAGCGACAGATGGATCGCCTCGCGCAGGAACTCCTTGGCGAGGTGGAGCTCGAAGCCGGCCTTGACGCGCGTGCCGCCGAGCTCGGCGATGATCACATCGGTGATCTCCTGCTCGCGCTCCTTGATCAGGCCGAGCGCCTTCTCGAAGACCCCGCGACGGGCGTACGGGTTGGTGTCGGCCCACTCCTTCTGGGCGCGGGCGGCCGCCTGGTACGCCTCGTCGACCTCGTCGACCGTGGCTATGGTGATCGACGCCAGCTTCTCACCGTCGTACGGGTTGAAGTCGATGATGTCCCACGAGCCGGTGCCCGGGCGCCACTCACCGTCGATGTACTGCTGGGCCAGATCAGTGAAGTACGACGACATGTGATCCCCAAATCGCTAGCAGACGCACGCGACGCGCGATCGACGTCACGGTCTGATCACGCGTCATCGTACTTGTGCGACAAGCGAGTTGGGGACGCAGAGCGATGTTCTGGGGAAAACCCTAGGAGACTTTGCGAAGATCCCGGGAGCACTCAGGAGAGTTGGAGGAGGCCGCGCAGCAGATCCCGGCTCTCGTCCGGGCCCGGACTGTCCTGCTGGAGCTCCTTGAGCGCCTTCTCGTACTGGGCGACGTCCTCGCGCTTGTCCAGGTACAGGGCGCTGGTGAGCTGCTCCAGATAGACCACGTCCGAGAGGTCGGACTCGGGGAAGCTGAGGAGCGTGAAGGCGCCGGACTCGCCGGAGTGGCCGCCGAAGCCGAACGGCATGACCTGCAACCGCACGTTGGGCTGCTCGGAGACCTCGATGAGATGCTGGAGCTGACCCCGCATCACCTCGCGGTCGCCGTACGGCCGGCGCAGGGCCGCCTCGTCGAGGACGATGTGGAACTCGGGGCCGCCCACTTCGGCGAGGTACTTCTGGCGTTCCAGACGCAGCGCCACCCGCTTCTCGACGTCGGCCTCGCTCGCACCCTTCATACCGCGCCGCACCACCGCGCGGGCGTAGGCCTCGGTCTGGAGCAGGCCGTGCACGAACTGCACCTCGTACACCCGGATCAGGGTGGCCGCGCCCTCCAGGCCGACATAGGTGGGGAACCAGCTCGGCAGGACGTCGGAGTAACTGTGCCACCAGCCCGCGACATTGGCCTCGCGGGCGAGGGAGAGCAGCGAGGCGCGCTCCTGCTCGTCCGTGATGCCGTACAACGTCAGCAGGTCCTCGACGTCCCTCGTCTTGAAGCTCACCCGGCCCAACTCCATCCGGCTGATCTTCGACTCCGAGGCGCGGATGGAGTAGCCCGCGGCCTCGCGGGTGATTCCGCGTGCCTCACGCAGTCGCCTGAGTTGCGAGCCGAGCAGCATGCGCCGCACCACCGATCCGGGCTCTCCCGCGCTCACGTTCGCCAGCCTCCCCAGCCGTCTTCAGGAGCCGAAGTCTGCCACTAAAACACTTCGAGCTGTACTCGTCCGATTACAGAGATGGAAAGAAGCCAAAGATTCCACACAGCAGGAGGGGAGGAGAAGGCAAGAGAGGTAAGGAAGTTGGCGGAAAAAATGCCCAACAAGCGGTACGGGAGCATCCAATTCGGTCACGTGCACGTGCATCTGCACCTTGCATCTGCACTCCTCATCCGAAACCATGGTCCCGCGCAACCGCTGCATCGCAACGACCGCGAACCTCCGGGAGTGCCTCGCATGGGGACGAATGGATCGACCATGCTCGAGCCGTTACGGCAGGGCCTTCCGCCGCTGGATCCCGCGGCCGTGTCCAACGCCGCCTCCTGTGCCCTTCCCGCCCGCTACGAAGCGGTGCGCGAGGCACGGCAGTTCACCCGCAGAACGCTCGACCAGTGGGACATAGGCGACCGGTTCGACGACGTCTGCCTGGTGGTCTCCGAACTGGTCACCAATGCCCTGCGGCACGGTCTGCCGACGAGCAACGGACACGCGCCCGAACAGATTCCGCCCGTGCGGCTGCATCTGATGCGCTGGACCGAGCGACTGGTGTGCGCGGTGCGCGATCCCAGCCACGACAGTCCGGTCGCGCGCGACTCGGACGACTTCTCGGCGGAGTCCGGGCGGGGTCTGTTCCTCGTCGACTCCTTCGCGGACGGCTGGGGATGGCATCCGCTCGCGGGCACGCTCAACGGCAAGGTCGTCTGGGCGCTGTTCCGTCTGCAGTCCGCCGAGTGAGGCGCCGCGGCGTTTTTCGAGGCCACGGTTCTACGCGCGTCACAGGGCGTGAGACGTCGATCGCCCTGAGTCGTCCACGCTGTGCCGGGATGCCGGTTCCCGCAGGTCAGCCCAGTACCAGGTGGTCGAACTCGCCGTCCTTCACCCCGAGCAGCATCGCCTCTATCTCGGCGCGCGTGTAGACGAGCGCCGGACCGTCGGGGAACCGGGAGTTGCGCATGGCCACGCCTCCGTCGGGGAGGCGTGCGAACTCGACGCAGGAACCCTGCGAGTTGCTGTGCCGGCTCTTCTGCCAGGCCACCCCGTTCAGCTCCGTGGCTGCCATGCCGTTGTACACGTCGTTGTACACGTCGTGGTCCACAGGTCGCTCCCCGGTGGTGCGGTGGCCTTGGGGCCATTGATGCAGAGGTCAACTGGTCCGGATCATAGCTCTGTTCACGTGCAGATGCATGAGCAGATGCACGTGCACGCGGGGTGGTCCTGTGGTTACAGATGTGACGTACGGGGCGCCGGATACGTTCCCCCGCACCCTGGCCCCTCGGCTTAACCCCCGCGTGTATGAGGTATAGACGCGTACCGCGCCTGTTGTGTTCCAAGCTTCACCTAATCGTGCGGAGGCAAAGTTCGGCCCCGGCGTGAACCGTGTCCACGCCGGGGCCTCGGGAGGGGGCGGGCGATCAGCGGTTGCCGTACGGCAACAGTGCCATCTCCCGGGCGTTCTTGATGGCGCGGGCCAGCCGGCGCTGCTGCTGGGCCGTGACGCGGGTGACCCGGCGGCTGCGGATCTTGCCGCGGTCGGAGATGAACTTCCGCAGCAGATCGGTGTCCTTGTAGTCGATATAGGTGATCTTCGCCTGGTCCAGCGGGTTGGGACGGTTCTTGGCGGGCTTGCGCTCGGGCTTGCGGGGCATGCGGGTCAGACCTCCAGGAGGGTGTCGAAGGCGGGCGGCAGCCGCTTCCAGGCGTCGCGGCCCGCGGCGTACTCGGTGTCGGTGAGCAGGCAGTGCTCCAGCAGCCGTTCGAGGCCGTCGCGGTCCAGGGCGGGCGACGTGAACACCAGGTGCTGACAGCAGTCCCCGTGCTCGGGGTGCCAGTCCATCGCGGCGGCGGCGCGGCGCACCGGCGGCACCAACTCCCAGGCCGCGTCCGGCAGGGAGGCGAGCCAGGGGCCCGCGCTCTCCACGCACAGCGCCCCGCCGGCCGCGTCCCAGTGCAGCAGCACATCCGGTTTGTCGGCCAGCCAGAACCGGCCACGGCTGCGGGCGGCCGCACAGGTGATGTCCTCCAGCGCCTCGTACAGCCGCTCCGGGTGGAAGGGACGGCACCGGTGCCAGACCAGCGTGGAGACACCGTGGGCGTCCGCCTCGGCGGGGAGGAGGGCGCAGGCGGGATGCTGGGCGGCGGCCGCGGCCTCCACGTCGAAGCCGGCGAGGGCGGCCGCCGCGAGGGGCGAGTGTGCGGATGCCCGCGCATCGGGCTGTGCGCCGGGCCGCACGTCCGCCGGGTCGGCGTGGCCGATCGGGACCTGGCGGGCCGTCGGATGCAGTTGCGCGAGCAGCTCGCGGTCCTCGTCGTCGGCCGCCTCCGAGTCGGCCACGGCGAGGACGGGGGCGTACTCCAGCTGGCGGGCGAAGGTGTCGGCGACCGTGCGCTGGTCGGTGGCGGCCGCGGCGAGGCCGCGCTCGGCGAGGTCGTCGCCGTTGCCCAGGTACGGCAGGACCAGCGCCGGGTCGACGGCGGTGACGACGCCGGTGACGGTGAGCCCGCCGGCCGTGACGACCTCGGCCATGGCCTTGGGCTCCACCGAGTCCCACAGCTCGACGACCGCGAGCCGCGTGAAACCGTCGTCGGCCAGTCGGAGCAGCTCGGGCACCAGGTCTTCGCGCAGCGCACAGCACGCGCAGTCGTTGACCAGGGGCGCCTCCCCCGCGGCGAGGATCCCGGAGACGTCGCGGATGGTCCGTACGACCGTGCCCGCCGCGGCCGTCGCCAGGTCGTGGTGGAGGACGACGCTGCCCGGCACGTCGGCGAGCAGCCGCTCGACGGCCGCCTTGCGGGCGTCGGCGTGCAGCCCGCCGACGATCACGACGGAGAGCCCCGAGGACGATGTCACGGGGTCAGCCCTTCTTTCCGTACCGGCGCTCGAAGCGCTCCACGCGTCCGGCGGTGTCCAGCACGCGCGCGGTGCCGGTGTAGAAGGGATGGCTGACGTTCGAGATCTCGACGTCGACGACCGGGTAGGTGTGGCCGTCCTCCCAGTCGATCGTCTTCTCGCTCGTCATCGTCGAGCGGGTCAGGAAGGCGTAGTCCGCCGCGCGGTCGCGGAAGACGACCGGGCCGTAGGACGGGTGGATTCCGTTGCGCATGGCGGTGGTCAGCGCTCCTCTCGGAAGTCGACGTGCCGACGGACGACCGGGTCGAACTTGCGGAGCGTCATACGGTCCGGGTCGTTGCGGCGGTTCTTGCGGGTGACGTAGGTGAAGCCGGTCCCCGCCGTGGAGCGGAGCTTGATGACCGGGCGGAGTTCGTTGCGTGCCATGCTGGTATCTTACTGAAAATGAATTCCATTTACACAACTGCTTCGAGAGAGGTGCGTCACCCGTGTCCGCCCACTGCATGCTGACCGGCGCCCGTCCCGGCTTCGGCAACCGCATCTCCCACTCCCACCGGCGCACTTCGCGCCGCTTCGACCCCAACATCCAGTCCAAGCGCTACTGGCTGCCCAGCGAGGGCCGGCACGTCCGGCTGCGGTTGAGCACGAAGGGGATCAAGACCGTCGACGTCATCGGCGTCGAGGCGGCCGTCGCCCGCATCCGCGCCCGGGGAGTGAAGGTCTGATGGCCAAGAAGAGCAAGATCGCGAAGAACGGGAAGCGGCAGGAGATCGTCGCCCGGTACGCCGGGCGCCGCGCCGAGCTGAAGGAGATCATCCGGCGCCCGTCCTCGACGGATGCCGAACGGATCGCCGCCCGGCAGGAGTTGGACCGGCAGCCACGGGACGCCAGCGCCACGCGCGTGCGCAACCGGGACCAGGTGGACGGGCGGCCGCGCGGCTACTTCCGCGCCTTCGGCCTCTCCCGCGTCGGCCTCCGGGAGCAGGCGCACGCCGGGTACCTTCCGGGGGTTCGTAAGTCCTCCTGGTAGCTTGCTGCGGTCGTTGCGTCGACCGCTACAGCTAGGAGCCTCCAGTGACTTCGGCGATCTTCTCGCGCACCACGTCCCACCGGCGGATGCGGGTCGCGGCGGCGGCCGTGTCCCTGGCGGGCGTGCTCGCGCTGACCGCGTGCAGCGGGGACGGCGACTCCGACGACTCCTCGTCGCCGAGCACCGGTACATCGTCGACGGCGACCGCGGACACGGGAGGCGGGACCGGCGGATCGGCCTCCTCGTCGGCTTCCGCCTCCGCGTCGGACGAGCTCGCGGGCAGCTGGCTCGCCACCACCAAGGGCAAGGCCGTCGTGCTGATGGTCAACGGCACGGAGGCCGGGCTCTTCGCAACCGGCGGGACCATCTGCAGCGGGACCGCGGGCGAGGAGGACGGCATGCGGATGATCCGCCTCAAGTGCACGGACGGCAGCAAGGACCGACAGGCCGGAATGGTCGACTCCGTCAGCAAGAGCGGCCTCAAGGTGACGTGGGAGGGCGGTCTGGGCACGGAGACGTACCAGAAGGCGGAGGGCGGCCAGCTGCCGTCCGGACTGCCGACGGCGAGCCTGGGCTGATCCTCGTCACGGATCCCCCGCTTCGTGCGTGATGATCCACGCACGCGTACACCCAGCACCTGAGCACCCAAGGACACCTCATGCGCGCCCTCCCCCTCGCCGCCGCCGTCCTCACCGCGGCCCTGACGCTGACCGCCTGCTCCTCCGACGACAGCGGAGACACCAAGGACAAGGCCGCCACGAGCAGCGCCAAGGGCGACACCGCCTGCGCGATCGGCGCGATGACGGTGCGGGTCGGGCCCGCCAACGCCGCGCCCGCCGCCGGCGACACCGGCAACGTGCCCGTCACGATCACCAACGGCAGCGGCGCCAAGTGCACCCTCGACGGCCTGCCCTCCGTCACCCTCGGCACGGTCGCCGTCGAGCCGGACCCGTCCGCCAAGGCCACGAGGACGACGCTCGCCAAGGGCGCCGAGACCTCCTTCACGCTCACCTACGTCATGGGCGAGGCCGGCGGCGACAGCCTCGCCGTGACGGAGGGCAGGTTCAGCCTGCCCGGGTCCTCCGACACACACGACTTCACGTGGTCGTACGGCGATGTCGCCGTGCGGAGCGACGGGAAAACACCGGACGCCTCGGTGAGCGGGTTCCAGACGTCCGGCGACTAGGCGACTAGCCGAGTCGCCGTCGGGACCTCACCTGCGCCCGGTCCGCCGCCTCCGAGCCCTCGACCCAGCCCGCCTCGTCGCTGACGCCGCGCAGCCGGGTCGTGGTCGTCTCGGGGAACATCCGGTCGAGGCGGCCGGTGACCGCGACCTCGCGGGTGGCGAGGACCGGGAGCAGGTCGTCGCTCACCTGGGTCTCGGCCGCGGCCCGCAGGCGGACTCCCACGCGGTGGGCGTAGGCCGCGAGGAAGGACTGCCGGAAGGTCTTGGTCCGCTTCCGGCCGCCCGCCCGCTGGGCCGCCTCCGCCCCGGCCATCGCCGTCGTGGCCTGGACGAGCAGGGAGGTGTAGAGCAGTTCCACCACCTCCAGATCGGGTTCGAAGCCGACGACCGTGGAGAAGGCGAGCGGTTCGTTCCACACCGCCCGGCAGTGGTTCGCCGTCGCCACCGCGTCCAGCAGCACCGCCTTGGCCTGCTCGTACGGCGGTTCGACCCCGATCCGGCAGGCGCCGGGGGTGTCGTGCGTGGGCGCCCGCGCGTCCAGGAGCGCCTCGTCGACGCTGTGCCGGGCCATCAGCTCCTGCGCCTTGGCACTGAGCGCCTCCGCCTCCTCCGGGTAGTCCGTCCCCTCGGCCTTCGCGAGCAGCGCGCGGATGCGGGTGAGCATGCGGGACTCGGGGTGCGCCGTGCGGCCGGCCGGCTCGTCGAGGGGCTCCAGGGCGGGCAGGCGCAGCAGCAGCCGGTACAGCTCCAGCACCGCGGTGGCCCGGGAGAAACGGTCCTGTGGCGGGGCGTCGGCCGTCAGCTCTTCGAGCTGGGCCCGCCAGCGGGGACCGCGCGCACGGTCGTCGGGCGCCTGCGCGTGGATCAGCGCCGATGCCAGGCGTACGTGGACGTCGTCCAGCTCCCGTCGCACGATCCGTACGACGTCGGCGGGCTGCCAGCCGCGCCGCCAGGCCGCCGCCACGAACTCCCTTCCCCGGCGCTCCAGTTCGGCGTCGGCCGTCCTGTCGGCGGCGAGGAGGGAGGCCGCGGTGTCGAGGGCGGAGTCGGCGTCCGTGTAGAGGGCCGCTTCGAAGGCGCGGTCGACGGTGCCGGGGGAACTGCCTCCGGGCGTGCTGTTGCCGGGCGTGCTGCCGCCGTGGGTGCTGCCTCTGCGGGTCCTGCCGCCGGGGGTGCTGCTGGTCACGGGGCGATCGTCTCACTCTCCGAAAATCGGGTGCCGCCGCCCGTGCGGGCTTCGAGCATGGCCGCATGGTGGACATGTCTCTCTACGCGGCCTTCCTCGTGGCCGCTTTCGCGCTCTGTGTGACTCCCGGCCCCGACATGATGTTCATCGTGGCGATGGGCGGACGGGGTGGCCCCGCGGCCGGGGTGATGGCGGCGTTCGGGGTGGCCTGTGCGATGTTCGTGCACACGGTGGCCGCGGCGCTCGGACTGTCGGCGCTGTTCCTGGCGCTGCCGACGCTGTATCACGTGCTGCGCTGGGCGGGCGCGGCCTATCTGCTGTACCTCGCGGTGAAGGCGTTCCGGGACCGTTCGCCGGTCGGCGAGGGGATCGTGACCGGGCCGGGCATGCGGCGGGCCTTCTGGCAGGGCGCCGTCACCAACCTCCTCAACCCCAAGGTGATCCTCTTCAACGTGGCGTTCCTGCCCCAGTTCGTGGCGCCCGAGAAGGGGCACGTGTGGGAGCAGTTCCTGGTGCTCGGGCTCACGATCACGGTCATGGGCTTCGCGGTCGACGGTTCGATCGGACTGCTCTCCGGCAAGCTCTCCGCGCTGCTGCGGCGCAGTCGGCGGGTGGCGCGGGGGCTCAACATCTTCAGCGGGACGGTGTTCACGGGGCTGGCCGTGCGGTTGGTGGCCGTGTCGCCGAAGTAGGGGCACGCGCGTGCGTGGGGGTGGGCGTGGGCGTGGAGCCACGCACGCGTGGAGGCATTTCACTGTCAACTCTCGGTTGACACCTTGTGGGTGTCAACCTAACGTTGACAGTATGACGACGAACCCCAACATCACGTCCTCCGTACGCCTCGACGACCTCATCGCGGCCATCAAGAAGGTGCACGACCAGCCGCTCGACCAACTTGAGGACGCGGTGATCGCGGCTGACCACCTCGGTGACGTGGCCGACCATCTGATCGGCCACTTCGTGGACCAGGCCCGGCGCTCGGGCGCCTCCTGGACCGACATCGGCAGGAGCATGGGCGTCACACGGCAGGCCGCGCAGAAGCGGTTCGTGCCGAAGGAGAGCGCGGACCCAGGTGCCAACCAGGACTTCAGCCGCTTCACGCCGCGTGCCCGCAACACGGTGATGGCCGCGCACAACGAGGCCGTCGCCGCCCGCAACGCCGAGGGCCGCCCCGAACACCTGGTCCTCGGCCTGCTGGCCGAACCGGACGCCCTGGCCGCCAAGGCGATCACCGCACAGGGCGTCCTCCTCGACTCCGTACGCCAGGCCGCCACCGCCGCACTGCCGCCGGCCGCCGAGGACGCCCCGGAGCTCGTCCCCTACGGCTCGGACGCCAAGAAGATCCTGGAACTCACCTTCCGCGAGGCCCTCCGCCTGGGCCACAACTACGTCGGCACCGAACACATCCTGCTGGCCGTGCTGGAGTTCGAGAACGGCGAGGGCGTGCTGTCGGGACTGGGCATCACGAAGGAGGCGGCGGAGGAGAACGTGACGGCGGCGTTGGCGGAGATCCAGGGCAAGCAGGGCTGATCCCCTGGACGTATCCCGTGGACGTGGGCGTGGACGGGGG
>NZ_JABERD010000050.1 GCF_013044505.1 Streptomyces sp. S3(2020)
CCTGTGGGATCGGAGATGTGCAGAAGAGACAGGCCCAGCCGAGCCCCGCTCGCTCAAGGCCCGCACCTGCCGAGGGGATTCCTCATGGCACCACCATCACCCCTGCTCACCATGTCCGGTATCACCAAGTCGTTCCCGGGCGTTCGCGCCCTGGACGGTGTGGATCTAGAGGTCCAGGCCGGTGAAGTCCATTGCCTCCTCGGGCAGAACGGGGCCGGCAAGTCGACCCTCATCAAGGTCCTGGCCGGCGCCCACCAGCCCGACGAGGGCACCATCACCTGGCGCGGCGAGCCTGTCACCCTGCGCTCGCCGATCGCCGCCATGCGCCTCGGTATCGCCACCATCTACCAGGAACTCGACCTGATCGAGGGGCTGTCCGTCGCGGAGAACGTCTTCCTCGGGCACGAACCGACCTCCGCCGGGTTCGTCGTGCGCGGCTCCGCCGCCCGTAAGGCGACCGCGGAGTTGCTGGAACGTCTGGGGCACTCGGAGATCGACCCCTCGCGACTCGTCGGTGACCTGTCCGCGGCGCAGCAGCAGATCGTCTCCATGGCCCGCGCGCTGTCCCACGAGGTCCGTTTGATCGTGATGGACGAGCCGTCCGCGGCACTCGACCCCGAAGAGGTGGACAACCTCTTCCGGATCGTGGGCGAACTGACGGACGACGGGGTCGCCGTCGTCTACATCTCCCACCGTCTTGAGGAGATCCGGCGCATCGGTGACCGGGTCACGGTCCTCAAGGAGGGCCGGTCGGTCGCGGGCGGGCTGCCCGCCGAGTCGACGCCGACCCATGAGGTCGTGGCCCTGATGACCGGGCGGAATGTGGAGTACGTCTTCCCCAAGCGCTCCGAGCGCCCCGAGGCAGGCTTCGCCACGGGGAAGGAACCGGTGCTGACGGTCGAAGGGCTCACCCGGCGAGGGGAGTTCGCGCCCGTCGATCTGGAGCTGGGGCCCGGAGAGATCGTCGGTCTGGCCGGGCTCGTCGGGTCCGGGCGCAGCGAGATCCTGGAGACGATCTACGGGGCGCGCAGGCCTGACGGCGGCCGGGTCCTCGTCGACGGCACCCCCCTGCGCCCGGGAAGCGTCCGCGCCGCCGTCCGCGCCGGCATCGGGCTGGCGCCCGAGGAGCGCAAGGCGCAGGGCCTGCTGATGCTGGAGTCCGTCAGCAGCAACGTCTCGGTCTCCACCCTGTCCCGGTTCGCCCGCGCGGGCTGGATCGACCGGCGTACCGAGCGGGCCGCGACGCACCAGGCGGTGCGGGAACTGTCTCTCCGACCGGACAATCCCGATGCCGCGATCAGGACCCTGTCCGGCGGCAACCAGCAGAAGGCGGTCCTCGCACGGTGGCTGCTGCGGGGCTGCAAGGTGCTGCTGCTGGACGAGCCGACCAGGGGCGTCGACATCGGCGCCCGGGCGGAGCTCTACGCCGTGATCCGCCGGCTGGCCGACGAGGGCCTGGCCGTACTTCTCGTGTCCAGTGAGGTGCCCGAGGTCCTGGGACTCGCCGACCGCGTGCTGGTGCTGCGTGAAGGCAGCGTCGTGCACACCGCGGACGCCCGGGAGCTCGACGAGCACCGTGTACTCGATCTTGTGATGGAAGGGAGCCCGACGCCATGACGCAGCCGGCCACCGCGGCGCAGCAGGAAGCACCGCCGCCCGCCGCCAAGTCCGCCGGAGACCACGGCAGTTCACGTCGAACCGGTCGACGGTGGGACGTGCGCACGCTGTCCCTGCTCGGAGTCCTCGCCGCCCTCGTCGCGGTCGGCGGGATCACCGCACCGCAGGAGTTCCTGGCGACGAGCAACCTGCAACTCGTCCTCACCCAGGCCTCCGTGATCGGCGTCGTCACCGTCGGCATGACCTTCGTCATCACCAGCGGCGGGATCGACCTGTCGGTCGGCGCGATGGTGGCGCTCGCCTCGGTGTGGGCGACGACCGTGGCGACCCAGGAGTTCGGGTTCGCCGGCATCCTCTTCACCGCGGTGATCGTCGGTGTGGGCTGCGGCCTCGTGAACGGTCTGCTGATCGCCTACGGCAGGATGGTGCCGTTCATCGCGACGCTGGCCATGCTCGCCTCCGCCCGGGGCCTGGCCTTGCAGATCACGGACGGCAGCACCCAGATCGTGTCCGTCGAGTCCGTGCTCGACCTCGGCGCCAGGGACGCCTACGTCCTGGGCATCCCGCCCCTCGTCCTGATCTTCGCCGCGGTCACCGTCGTCGGCTGGCTGGTGCTCAACCGCACCACCTTCGGCCGTCGCACCGTCGCGGTCGGCGGCAACGCGGAGGCCGCCCGGCTCGCCGGTATCGACGTTCGCCGCCAACGCCTGTACCTGTACCTGCTGTCCGGGCTGTGCTGCGGTATCGCCGCGTTCATGCTGATCGTGCTCGCCGGCTCGGGCCAGAACACCAACGGCAACCTCTACGAGCTGGACGCCATAGCCGCGGCGATCATCGGCGGCACCCTGCTCAGCGGCGGCCGCGGCACCATCATCGGCTCCGTCCTCGGTGTGCTGATCTTCACCACGATCACCAACATCTTCGCCCTGAACAACCTCGAGACCGCTGTCCAGCAGATCGCCAAGGGCGCCATCATCGTCGCCGCCGTCCTGGTCCAGCGCCGCTCGCCGCACGGCGACACCTGACGCCGTACCGCACGCCGCCGGACGGCGGCCCCTGACACCGCCGTCCGGCACCCCCGCCTCCCCAACCGACGCACACCGCCCAGTCGAAGGGTCGATCCGCCATGGCAAGAACCCCCGCCACCAGCCGTAGAGCGCTGCTGTTCGGCACCGCAGCCGTCTCCGCCGGCGCGCTGCTGACGGCCTGCACCAGCAATGAGCCCAAGGACCAGGAAGGGGCTGCGGAGAACGCCGCCCCGGTCGCGGACGACAAGCCGGGCAAGGCCGTCACCATCGGCTTCGCCGGACCGCAGGCCGACCACGGCTGGCTCAACGCCATCAACGACAACGCCAAGTCCCGCGCCAAGAAGTACTCGGACGTGACCCTGGAGATCACCGAGGGCTCCAACGACACGGCCCAGCAGATCGGCCAGATCCAGACCCTGATCAACAAGAAGGTCGACGTCCTGGTGATCCTGCCCGCCGACGGCAAGGCCCTCACCCAGGTCGGACTCCAGGCCATGAGGGCGGGTATACCCGTCGTCAACCTGGACCGCGTCTTCGCCTCCCCGCAGGCCTACCGCTGCTGGATCGGCGGCGACAACTACGGCATGGGCCTCAACGCCGGGCACTACATCGGCGAACAGCTCAAGGACGTGAAGAACGCCAAGGTCGTCGAACTCGCCGGCCTCGACAACCTGGAGCTGACCCAACAGCGCACCAAGGGCTTCGACGACGCACTGAAGAACTACCCCAACATCAAGAAGGTGGCCCGCCAGGCCGCAGACTTCACCGTGGAGTCGGGACAGGCCAAGATGGCCCAACTCCTCCAGGCCCAGTCGAAGTTCGACGCGCTGTGGAACCACGACGACGACCAGGGCGTGGGCGCGCTGCGGGCCATCGAGCAGGCCGGGCGCGACGACTTCCTGATGGTCGGCGGCGCGGGCGCCAAGTCCGCGATGGACGCCATCAAGACCGGCGACAGCGTGCTCAAGGCGACCGTCCTCTACCCGCCGACCATGGCCGCCTCCGCCATCGATCTCGCCCGCGCCCTCGGCCAGGGCAAGGGTGTCGGCGGCCTCGCCGAGTTCGAGATCCCGTCCTCACTGACCCTCTACTCGGCCGTCGTCACCAAGGACAACGTCGACCAGTACCTGCCGACCGGCTTCATCTGACCGGTCCGGGCCGCCCGTCCCGCGAACACAGCGATGAGTCAGTGACACTCCGACGAGGAGGAATCCGTATGGAACAGAGGGACAGTCGGACCGCACCGCCCGCCCTCGGCGTGGGCATGGTCGGCTACGCGTTCATGGGCGCCGCGCACTCACAGGGGTGGCGCACCGTTGGGCACGTGTTCGACCTGCCGCTGCGGCCGGTCATGGCCGCGATCGCCGGCCGCGACGCGCACGCCGTGCGGGCGGCGGCCGACAAGCACGGCTGGGCCGCGACGGAGACCGACTGGCGCGCCCTCATCGTCCGCGACGACGTACAGCTCGTCGACATCTGCACACCGGGCGACAGCCACGCGGAGATCGCGATCGCCGCGCTGGAGGCGGGCAAGCACGTACTGTGCGAGAAGCCGCTGGCCAACTCGGTCGCCGAGGCGGAGGCCATGACCGCGGCCGCCGAAGCGGCCCGCTCACGCGGGCAGTTGGCCATGGTGGGCTTCAACTACCGGCGGGTGCCCGCCCTCGCCTTCGCCCGCCGGCTCATCGCCGACGGCAGGCTCGGCACGCTGCGCCACGTACGGGTCAACTACCTCCAGGACTGGCTGGTCGATCCCGACTTCCCGCTGACCTGGCGGCTGCAACGGGAGCACGCGGGGTCGGGGGCGCTCGGCGACCTCGGCGCGCACATCGTCGACCTCGCGCAGTACCTGGCGGGAGAGGAGCTGGTCGGCGTCTCCGCCCAGATGGAGACCTTCGTCAGGCACCGCCCCCGCCTCGACGGTGCCTCCTCGGGCCTGACCGCCTCCGGCGGCACCCGGCACGGTCCGGTGACGGTCGACGACGCGGCCGTCTTCACCGGCCGGCTCGCCTCGGGGGCGCTCGCCACGTTCGAGGCGACCCGGATGGCCACAGGGCGCAAGAACGCGCTGCACCTGGAGATCAACGGCGAGTCCGGTTCGCTCGCCTTCGACCTGGAGCGGCTCAACGAACTGTCCTTCCACGACCACCGGGAGCCCGCCGCCACGGCGGGGTTCCGCAGGATCGTCGTCACCGAGGCGGACCACCCCTACCTGGAGGCCTGGTGGCCGCCGGGCCACGCGCTCGGCTACGAGCACACCTTCGCCCACCAGGCCCGCGATCTGGTCGAGGCCATCGCGTCGGGCACCGACCCGATGCCGTCGTTCGCCGACGGTCTCCAGGTGCAGCGGGTGCTCGCCGCGGTGGAGGAGAGCGCGCAGAAGAACTCCGTCTACACCCCTGTCCAGGCCGCCGAGCCCGAGGTCGGCTAGAGAGCCGTCAGGAACCCCGCTCGGATCCATCACGTCGACCGCAAGGGGGCCCGTAAGCGAGTCGACGGGCGCAACGGTCGGCTCGGCCGGGACTGCGTCTCTGCCGGGCGGCGACAACTGGCGCTCCGCGGCGCGGACGTGACATGCCGTCGGTTTCGACGGTGTGGCCGCCGGGCGGATCCGGGCTGCCCCGACATCACTTTGTCCTGATCAAGGAAAAAGTTCGTCGTCTTCGATGCGCGAAGGGTTCCGGTCAAGGACGAACGAGGCTACGGTCCCTTTCGTGCACAGGCACCACACAGTGCTTCGAGACTGACGGCGCATTCAGGTCGCACGGCGCACGGCTCGTGCGACCGGCAACGGAGGACGTCCCTGCACGGCGCAGGGCCAAGAGCCCCCAGGTATCCCGCACTTCCACCGGCGGCCCCTTGCCGCCCACGCGCACGCCGTAACCGCGCCGAACACGGAGAAGCCCTCCTAGGCCGCGGCCAAAGCCGCCCCAATGCCGGCGGTGGACGGGAGGCCCCCGAGCCCCCTCCCACCGTCCTCCACACCACATCGGAACCTCGACATGGCAGGGAGGCAGCCCGTGAACAACGACCACGAAGCACCGGAGCCCCAGACCGGCGAGCCCACCGCACGCACCGGTGTCTGGTTCGTCGGCGCCCGCGGATCGGTGGCCACCACCGCCGTCGCCGGATGCGCCGCGGTCACCGCCCGACTCCATCCGCCGACCGGCATGGTCACCGAGACGCCACCCTTCGACGGCAGCGGCCTGCCGGCCCTGTCCGCACTCGTCTTCGGCGGCCACGACACCGCCCACTGCCCGCTGCCCAAGCGCGCCGAACACCTCACCGACGCGGGCGTCCTGCCGCACGGCCTCGCCCCCGCCGTACGCGCCGAACTCCAGGCCACGGACGAGGAGATACGTCCGGGCGGCCCGCTCCCGAACGACCCGCGCGGCGACGAGGAACTCATCACGGACTTCGCCGCCGACCTCACCTCCTTCCGCCTGCGCAACGCACTGGCACGAGTGGTCGTCGTCAACGTCTCCGCCACGGAGCCGCTGCCCGCACCCGACGCCGTACGAATGCCGCCCAGCTCCCTCTACGCGGCCGCCGCCGTGCGAGCAGGCTGCCCCTACGTCAACTTCACACCGTCCACCGGGCTGCGCACCCCGGCCCTGACGGACGCCGCCGCGGCCGGCGGGCTTCCCCACGCGGGCCGTGACGGCAAGACCGGCCAGACGCTGCTACGAGCCGCGCTCGCACCGATGTTCGTCCAGCGCGCCCTGCACGTGCGGGCCTGGTCCGGCACCAATCTGCTGGGCGGGGGCGACGGGGCGGCGCTGGCCGACCCGGGCGCGGCCGCGGCGAAGAACGCCGGCAAGGAACGCGTCCTCGCCGAAACCCTCGGACACACCCCGCAGGGTGAGGTGCACATCGACGACGTGCCCGTGCTCGGCGACTGGAAGACCGCCTGGGACCACGTCGCCTTCGAGGGTTTCCTCGGCTCGCGCATGATCCTCCAGACCATCTGGCAGGGCTGCGACTCCGCCCTGGCCGCACCCCTCGTGCTGGACCTGGCCCGCCTGGTCGCCCGCGCCCACGAGGCGGGCCTGTCCGGACCGCTGCCGGAACTGGGCTTCTACTTCAAGGACCCCGACGCGGGCCCCGCGGGCCTGTCCGAGCAGTTCACCGAACTGCTGTCGTTCGCCGACCGCCTGCGGGCGGCGCGGTGACCCGCTCCCTACCTGTTCCACCGCACCGCGAGCGACGCCGAAGGTCCGCTCGCCCTGGTACCCACCCCCCGCGCAGTGCCCGGCCGCGTCGCGGCCACCGAAGTGAAGTCCCTTCTCCCGCGGCTCGCCGGCCTCGCTCGACACGGCGGCCGTCAGGCATCCGCAGCACCGTGACAACGAAAGAGAGACCCCTGTGACCGCGTTCAACGACGAAGCCGTCACCGGCGACGCCCTGCGCCGCACCCTCGGCGTCAGCCGCCGCCGTTTCCTCACCACCTGCACGGCCGTCACCGGCGCGGCGATCGCCGCCCCGGTCTTCGGCGCCGCACCCGCCCTGGCGCACGACAGATCCGCAACGGGCGACCACGACCGGGGCCGTTCCGCCCTGGTCCCGTCGCACAAGCGCGGCATCATCCTCTACACCGTCCGTGACGCGGTCGGCCGCGACCCGCTCGCCTCCGACCTGCCCTCCGGTTTCCGCGAGGTGTTCAAGCAGCTGTCGCGCTTCGGCTACCGCCAGGTGGAGTTCGCCGGCTACGGCCAGCACGCCAACGCGCCCGGCGGCGCCGATCTGGGCACCGTCCAGGGCGCGAGGCTGCTGCGCTCCTGGCTCGACGACTACGGGCTGCGGGCCCAGGGCAGCCACGGCTTCATCCCGCCGTCCTGGCCGTTGACCTCATCCGACCTGGACACCTTCAAGCGCTGGCTGGAGATATCCAACATCCTCGGCATGGAGCACATGGGCACCGGCGCCGACCCCACCAACACCCCCTACCGGGCCGACTGGGACGTCGCCGCCAAGAAGTGGAACACCCTGGGCGCCATCGCCTGCCGCGAGGGCATCAAGCTCTACACCCACAACCACGACAGCGCCTACGACTTCCTGCTCGACGGCGGCCCGCTCGACGCCCAGGGCCGGCCGACCCGCAGCTCCGGTATCCGCAAGCTGGAGTACTTCCTGAAGGCGACCGACCGCAAGAGCGTCTATCTGGAGCTGGACGTCTTCTGGGCGCACGTGGCCCAGTACAAGTTCCACACGTACACCGCCCACGACGGCTCGCAGCGCAAGGACGTCTTCGACCCGGCCGCACTCGTGGTCCGCAACACCAACCGCTTCCCGCTCTTCCATGCCAAGGACGGCGTGGTCAACCTCCAGAGCGGCCTGGGCTACGACATGGTGCCGTTCGGCACGGGCGACATCGACTACCGGAAGTTCTTCACCCGCGTAGGGGCGAAGAACTACCACAACCCGATGGTCGAGCAGGACAACGCGCCCAGCGCGAGCGTCCCCGGCCAGTCCCTGGACTTCGCCCGCATCGGCTACGACAACCTCGCGGCCCTGCGCGCCCGCCACTGACGGAGCATCACCCGCCGTACCCGCCCGGCGCCTTGGCGTCGGGCGGGTCCCCCGGGCATGCCCGAAATGACTGGAAACCCCAGGACGAACTTTCTTCGAAAAGGTTGAAACTTTGTCCTTGACGAGTTGAAAGTGGGCGCCCTAGCGTCCAACTCACGCATTCCGCCTGGCATTTCACCCGCTGGCCAGACCAAAGGAGTTCTGAGTGCGCAACAGACGGATCGTCACCCTCGTGGGGGCGGCTGCGCTGGCCGGAGCCATCGGGCTCACGCCGCTCTCCCCAGCCCAAGCCGCCAAACCGGACCCCGCACCGCCGGCTTCGTCGGACTTCCAGAAGGTCACCCTCAACGACCGCCCGGGCGAGCCCATGGCCCTGGCCGTCCTGCCCGACCGGCGGGTGCTGCACACCGCGCGCACCGGAGAGGTCCGCATCCACGACCCCAAGAGCGGCGTGAACTTCCTCGCCGCCGACCTGAAGAAGAGCCCCGCCGGGCTCTACCAGCACGACGAAGAAGGCGTACAGGGCATCGCCATCGACCCCGCCTTCGCCAAGAACCACTGGGTCTACCTCTACTACTCGCCCCGCCTGGACACCCCCATGGACGACCCGGCCACCCCGGGCGTCAACGAAGGCGACGCCCCGCAGTTCGGCACCGCCGCGGACTTCGCCAAGTACAAGGGCGTCACCCGCCTGTCGCGGTTCAAGCTGGAGGGCAACAAGCTCAACTACGCCACCGAACAGAAGATCCTCGACGTGCCGGCCGACCGCGGCATCTGCTGCCACGTCGGCGGCAAGATCGACTTCGACGGCAAGGGCAACCTGTTCCTGTCCACCGGGGACGACTCCAACCCGTTCTCCTCCGACGGCTACGCCCCGATCGACGACCGCGCCGACCGCAACCCGGCGTACGACGCGCGGCGCACCGCCGGCAACACCAACGACCTGCGCGGCAAGGTCCTGCGTATCAAGGCCAAGTCCAACGGCGGCTACGCCATACCGAAGGGCAACCTCTTCGCCCCGGGCACCGCGAAGACCCGCCCCGAGATCTACGCCATGGGCCTGCGCAACCCCTTCCGCTTCGGAGTGGACGACAAGACCGGCGAGGTCTACGTCGGCGACTACTCGCCCGACGCCAACACCGCCAACCCGGGTCGCGGCCCCGCCGGTCAGGGGCGCTGGATGGTCATCGACCGCCCCGCCAACTACGGCTGGCCGTTCTGTGTGACCCCGGACATGCCGTACCAGGACTACGACTTCGCCACGCAGACCTCCAGCGGGGCCTTCGACTGCGCCAAGCCCGTCAACGACTCACGCCACAACACCGGCCGCAGCCAGCTGCCCCCGGTCGAGGACTCCGAGATCGTCTACGGCTACGGGGCCTCGGCGGAGTTCCCCGAACTCGGCACCGGCGGCATCGGCCCCATGGGCGGCCCGGTGTACAGCTACGACAAGCGCAACAAGGCACAGAACCGCTGGCCCCAGTACTTCGACGGCAAGCCGCTCTTCTACGAGTGGACCCGCGACCAGATGAAGGCCATCACCCTCGGCAAGAAGAACGAGGTCCTGAAGATCGAGGACGCGATCCCCTCGATCACCACGGACGGTCCCATCGACGCCGAGTTCGGCCCCGACGGCGCGCTGTACGTGCTGGAGTACGGCACCGGCTACTTCGCGGAACTGCCCGAGGCCCAGCTCTCCCGCATCGACTTCACCCGGGGCAACCGCACCCCGGAGCCCAAGGTCGCCGCGGACGTGGTCAACGGCACCAACCCGCTGACGGTCCAGTTCTCCAGCGCCGGCACCAAGGACGCCGACGGTGACACCCTGCGCTACGCCTGGGACTTCGACGCCGACGGCACCGTCGACTCCAGGGAGGCGAACCCGAAGCACACCTTCACCGCCAACGCTGTCTACGACGCCACGCTGAAGGTCACCGACAGCACCGGGCGTTCGGCCTCCGCCTCCGTTTCCGTCGTGGTCGGCAACAAGGCACCCACCGTGTCCCTCACCACCGACCCGGCCCCGCACGGCGGCACCCCGTTCCACTGGGGCGACACCGTCACCTGGCAGGTCACCGTCACCGACGACCAGCCCGTCGACTGCGCCAAGGTCAGCGTCTCGTTCATCCTCGGACACGACTCGCACGGCCACCCGCTCTCCACGAGCAACGGCTGCTCCGGATCGTTCGTGACCTTCGTCGACGGCGGTCACTCCGGTTCGGACAACCTCAAGGCGGTCTTCAACGCCAGCTACACGGACTCGCCCCCGGACGGCCTGCCGTCCCTCTCGGGCAGCGCCGAGGTCGCCCTGACCCCGGAGCACTGACCCCACGCGACGACACCCCGGCGGGGCGCCACCTGGTGGCGCCCCGCTGCCGCGCAACCGGTCAGGCGGTCCAGTGACGGGCCACGCCATCGGCGAGCTGGACGAACTGCCGGGCGCCGGGGTGGTAGTGCGTGGGGGAGAACCCGGGAACGGTGCCCAGCAGTTTCCCCACGGCCGGATCCCATATCGACAGGTCGGTGTCACCACAACTGAACAGGTGGGTGCCGTCGCTGAAGAAGGGGCCGGTCGGGCCCTCGAACGCGAGCAGTTCCACGGCCTCCGGCCTCCGCGGCCCACTGCGAACCGTTCGGCGCGTATCGAAGATCCGTGCCCCGGACGGCATGACACCCTCGACGTCCCTGAGCCCCACGACGGCGACCCGGACCGAGTCGATCCAGGTCATGGCGTGGTTCCAGGCGTAGCCCCGGTCGCAGACATCGAGCCGGCTCGGACCGTCCTCGGACTCCCAGACATTGCCTTCGACCCAGGGATCGAAATCCCACACCACAGGGATCCCGGCGGGATGCCACACCCAGCCGTCGTCCAGGATCCGTCTCCCGTCAGGGCTCACGTACAGCGCCCCGTGGAAGTAGTCGAGATCGTGTTCCGGCTCCGGGAGCGAGCGATCGGTCAGCGACGCGCCCGTCTGCGGGTCCGTCACGTCCAGGCGGTTCCAGTCCGTGCGGTGGACCACTACGCAACGCCCATGACGTCGGGCGAACGCCAGGGAGAACGGCACCGTCTCCTCGTTGTAACCCCCGCCGTCCAGTTCCACGGTCACCTCGCCGGTCCGGAGGTCGATCACCTCGCCGAAGCGGCCGTGGTCGTTGACCACCGCGGCGAACCCGCCGTCGTGGGAGGCGTGCAGGCGTCGACGGCACGGGCGGCCGTCCCATGGCTCGCGATCGTCCTCCGCCTCGACGCCGGTGGTTCCGACAGCTTCATGACGACCCGCCGCCACGTCCCACCGGCTGATCGTGCCGTCCTCGTCCAGCGCCAGCCAGGCGGGCCGATCGCGATCACCCACCGGTGCCAGATCGGTGACCGCACCCAGACCCGGTGGCACCGGGACCTCGAAGACGGCATCGCTGCTGTCGATCATGGCTGCCCCCCACTCCCCAAAACCGAGGCGACAGCATATCCAGGAGATCCCTGACATGTGTCAGGGACCGTTCAGGCCGGTGGCTCCCTAGGTTGTGGCGCGTACCGCTGCCGGCGGTCGGCAACGGCCCCACGTAGCGCTCGCGTCGCCTTCAAGGAGGTACCTGCGATTTTCGGCAGACTCATGAGGACGGCGGTCTCGGCCGTCGCGGTGGCGGGGTAGGTCATGGCCGTCACCGCCGGGTCGGCGTCCGCGAGTTCCAGCGCCACCCACTACGGATGCCCGTACGGAGCCGTGTGCATCTACAACATGGCCGACCCGAACTCGGGTATCCAGAGCGGCGGTGTCTACTGGGCCTACGGCGCACACAACCTCAGCAACCAGTTGGGCACCGGCAACAACTACCCCTGCACCCCTCCGTGATCCGCCCGTAGCGTCCACTCTTCAAGACAGGAGCAGACATGCGTAAAGCCGTAGTCGGTTTGTTCATGGCACTGGCCGCATTGGTCGCGGTGGTACCGCTCGACAGTGGCGGTCAGAGCGAGATCGTCGCCTGCTGTGGTGGTGGTCCCGGCTTCCCGTAACGGGACGGCCATGCGTGGCTGGCGTGTGGCCTGCGCGTAGGCGGTGGGGGTGGCGCCCACGGTGGTGGTGAAGTCCCGTACGAGGTGGGCCTGGTCGGCGTAGCCGAGGTCGGCGGCGAGGGCGGCCCAGTCGATGTCGTCGCGGCTGCTCGCCTGTTCCAGGGCCTCGTGGATGCGGTAGCGGAGGATGACCCACTTGGGGCTGACGCCGACGTACGCGGAGAAGAGCCGTTGCAGCGCCCGCACGGAGAGGCCTTCCGCGTGGGCGAAGTCGCCGACGCGGCGGACCGCGCGGTCGGCGCGGATGCGCTCGACGAGGTCCCTGGCGAGGTCGGCCTGGGGATCGGGGGCGGGGTCGAGCGAGAGCATGAAGGTGTCGAGGGCGGCGACGCGGGCCCGGTCGTCGGGGGGAGTGACGACCGACCGGGCGGTGTCCTGGGTGAGCTGCGGGAACACGTCGTGGGCGGCCAGCACCTGACCGGTCCAGTGCGACACCGGTACCTCCGGTGCGTAGGGGCGGAAGGCGCCGGGCCGGAACTTCACTCCGCACACCCGGCCCCGCCCGGTCAGCTTGCGCGTGTACAGGCCGAGCGCGACGCCGGTGACCTCGCCGTAGGGCGGCCCTTCGTCCTCCTCCCACTGGAAGGTGAGGTTGACGGAGGGGTGCGGGACGACATGGGAGGCGTAGGGCGCGGGCAGGTCCCAGTCGATGAGCCAGTACCACTCGACGTAGCGGCGCAGCGGCTCGGCGGGCTCGTGCCGGCGGAACCGCACGCGGGTCAGCAGCCCGGAGGGGTCGACGATCCCGCGGGTGTCGCGGCGGGGTGCGGCCATGACGGGATCGTATGTCGCGTTTCTTCAAGAGGGGCAGCGGTGGCGGTGCCTACGGTCGGTGCATGGACACGAAACCTGTGGAGACGTACGGCATCGGAGAGCTGCTGGGCAGGGCGCGGGAGAGGGCGGTCCCGGTGCTCCGGGGCATCCCGGACACGGCCCTGTCCGCTCCCACACCGTGCGCCGAGTACGACGTGAAGGTCCTGGTCAATCACCTCTTCCAGGTGATCGTGCAGTTCCAGCGGCTGGCCGCGAAGGAGGCATCGGACTTCGGTGAGACGCCCGACCGGGTCGCCGGGAGCCCCGAGTGGCGTGAGCGGCTCCTGGACGAGGCCGGCCGGCTGGTGGCGGCCTGGTCCGCACCCGGCGCCGAGGAGGGGACGACCGGGGCGATGAACATGCCCGCGCGGCTGGTCGGCTCGATGGCGCTGCTCGATCTGACCGTGCACGTGTGGGATCTGGCGACGGCGACAGGCCAGGACCACCCGGGCGCCGACGAGGCGGTCGTGGCGCAACTGTGCGGCGCGGTGGACGAGTTGGCGCCGACGGCCAGGAAGATGGGGGTGTTCGGGGAGCCCGTGCCGGAGGCCGAGGGCGCGTCGGAGTTCGAGCGGCTGCTGGCCCGCACCGGCAGGGATCCGTACGGGAAATAGTCCCCGGCCGGCCCGCGTCGCTCAGCCGACCGGTCCCGTCACCGGGCCCGCCGCCCGTACCGCGGGTTCGAGCAGTGACAGCGTCCGCCGCCGTGCGTCGAGGGCGACACGGACACCGACGGGCATCGGCAGATTCGGGCCGGCATGTCCGAACTCGACGTTGCCCAGGACCGGGATGTCACGGTCGCCCAGGACATCGAGGACGATCTCGCGCAGGCTCGGAGAAGCGTCCGCCCCGAGCCCGTCGATCCAGTCCGGGACGCCCACGACCATGCCGGAGATCCGATCGAGGACGCCGGCGTGCCGCAGTACCTGGAGATAGCTCCACACGTACGAGGCCTGGCCGCCCGACTCCTCCCAGAACAGCACCGCGCCGTCGAACCGATCGAGCGGCAGAGCGTAGGGCGTCGCCTGGTTCAGCACGATGCGGTTGATCACCCCGCCGATCAGCCGGCCTTCGGCGCGACCGGCGCGCCAGCACTCCCATGACGGGGTGGTCGGCAGCGCGCCGATCGGTTCCGTGGAGGTCAGCAGTCTCGCGTAGAGCCTCTCAAGTTCCGCCCTGCGTGGGGCGGTCGCGCGCTGCCAGTGCCCGCCGAGTCCGGGGGTGGCCAGGTCGGTGTGGAAGCCGACCAGACCGGTGCGCGCGTAGCACACCAGGTGCAGCAGCGAGATGTCGCTGAAGCCGAGGAGCGGCTTGGGATCGGCGGTGATCGCCTCGAAGTCGATCAGGTCGAGGTATCCGAGCGCCGTCTGGCCGCCGTCGTGCGCGATGATCGCGCGCACTTCGGGATCCCGCAGGAGCCCGTTGAGTTCCTCGGCGATCTCCGCCGGCCGGGCCGCGCTCCACCAACGCCGCCGCCCCGCTTCGAGGAGCGGCGCCCGACGCACACGGAAACCCATCCGCTCAAGCACGACGACCGCCTGTTCGAGGTCGGGCTCGTACACGGTGTGGAGCGGCCCGGAGAGCGACGCGATGACGACGAGATCTCCGGGCGTCAGAGCACGCGGGCGAAGCGGTTGAGGTGGTGCCGTACGGATCACCGAGGCAGTGTCCCGACACCCGGAACGGCACGCTACTCAATTACCGGTCGACGGTCACACCGTCGCGTCCGGGGGCGGAGCGGTGGAGTTGCGCAGCACGAGTTCGGTGCCCACCTCCATGTGCTCCATGAGCAGTTTCTGGCCCTCGATGAGGGACAGCAGTGCGCGGGCGGCCTTCTGGCCCATGTCGTGGAGGGGCTGGCGGACGGTGGTCAGGCCGGGAAAGCTCTGGGCGGCCTGGGGGAGGTCGTCGAAGCCCATGACGGAGAAGTCGGCGGGCACGTTCAGGCCGAGTGCCCGTGCCGCGTCGACCGCGCCCAGCGCCATCAGGTCCGCTCCGGCGACGATCGCCGTGGGCCGGTGCTCGGTGATGAGGCGGGTCGCGGTACGGAATCCGCAGGCGTAGGAGAAGTCGCAGGAGGCGACCATCCGCGGGTCCACCTCGAGTCCGGCCAGCCGCATGCCGTCCTCGAAGCCCTGGAAGCGGACGGACGTGCTTTCGAGATCCTCCTCGCCGCGGAGGTAGGCGATCCGGGTGTGTCCCAGGTCGATCAGGTGCTGGGTGCCGGCCCGCATGCCGTGGTAGTTGTCGACGGTCAGCCGGGGCAGGGGGACGTCCAGTCGGCGCGGGTCGATGATGACGCAGGGCAGTTTCTGCCGGCGCAGCAGCTTGACCGTGTCGTCCTCCAGGACCGGGGCGATCAGCAGCACACCGTCCACGAGGCCGCGTGTCAGGAACTCGATCCGGTCCTTCTCCCGTACCGCGTCGTGGTACGAGGCGTTGACCAGCAACTCCTGTTCGGCGCTGGCCAGTTCGTCGGCTACGCCACGCAGGATCTCCAGGCCGTACTGGCTGGTCAGGTCGAGGGCGATGAGGCCGATGAGCCCGCTGCGGCCGGCCTTGAGGTTGCGGGCCGCGACGTTCGCCCGGTAGCCGAGCCGCCCGGCCACCTCCATGACACGGCGCCGGGTCTCCTCGGAGGCTCCCGGCTTGCCGTTCACGACGTTGGACACGGTCATCGCGGAGACACCGGCCTCCTCGGCCACCTGCGCGATGGTCACCCGCCCTGTCACTCTCACTCCTTCTGCCCGCCCGACTCAAGCACGCCCACTCTTCCATGCCGGGGGCGTCACGCCAAAGCTTCGGGAAAACACTTTGGAAACTGTAACGATAAGGCAGCTTCCCTGTTGGCGAAACCCGGTGTGAGCATGCGTGTCAGTTGGGTCCGAGTGAGTCGGGTCGGTCACTGAAAGTTACGTATAGATGTCGCCTAAGTTTTGCGTTACAGTCCCCGCCATCAACACGTAACGTTCGCCGCAAACCAGTCACAGAGAACAAGTCGGCCCGTACCGACATTGGGTGAGGTGTGCAATGAAGCGCTCTGGGAGATGTATCGCGGTCGCCACCACGGTCGCCGCTCTGGCGGCGTCGCTGGCCGCTTGCGGAGGTGGGTCGTCCGACGCCTCCTCCGACGGCACGGTGACCCTGCACGTGGAGGCATGGAAGGGGGGTGGCGCGGAACCCGCCAACGTCGCGGAGATCAACAAGGCCTTCGAGAAGGCCCACCCGAAGATCAAGATCGACTTCGAGTACATCACCGCCAACGACACCTACGTCCAGAAGCTCCAGCCCGAGCTGCTCGGTGGCAAGGCCGGCGACGTGATCATGGTCGACACGGACAAGATGAAGAAGTGGGGAGCCTCCGGCTACCTCGCCGACCTGTCCGAGGAGTCGTGGGCGAGCCGAATAGCCCCCGACGCCAAGGCCTTCGCGCAGGCCGACGGCAAGACCCTCGCCATGCCGATGGAGCTCATCGGCATCGGCATGTACGCCAACATGGACCTGCTGAAGAAGGCGGGCATCACCGAAGTCCCCGCCGACTGGCCGACGTTCCTCGCCGACCTGGCCAAGCTCAAGAAGGCCGGCATCACCCCTCTCACGCTGCCCGACAAGAGCGGCTGGACCGGCAGCTCGGTGTTCCAGGCCGCGGGCTCGACCCTCGTCTACCAGGACAACAAGCAGTGGGACGCCGACTTCAACGGCGGCAAGGCCTCCTTCGACCCCGACTGGAAGGAGTCGCTGGAGCAGCTGAAGACCCTGGAGGACAAGGGGTACGTCAACTGGAAGAACGAGATCGGCACCGACGAGTGGTCGCAGGGCCCGCAGAACTTCAGCGCAGGCAAGAGCGCCTTCTGGTACCAGGGTGCCTGGCAGGTCTCCAACATCGAGAAGGCCGGATTCCCCGTCTCCTTCGCGCCCTGGCCGGGCGGCGCCCAGGGCACCAAGCCCAACGGCATGCTCTTCTCCGGCACCATGTGGGGGGTCAACTCCCAGTCCCAGCACGGTGACGCGGCCCGCGCGTACGTCGACTTCTGGTCGCAGAGCGAGAACCTCGCCAAGTACCTCGACGCAGAGCACGCCGAGTCGCCGTTCACCGGCGGCACGACCCCGGAGAGCACCTCGACGACGGCCTTCACCACGGCCTTCAAGGAAGGCCGTTACCGGATCCTGCCCTCCGACTCCTGGTACGGAGCCACCGCCGAGACCGCGATCGGATCGAAGATCCAGGCCTATCTGCTGGGCAAGTCGTCCGCCGCGCAGACCCTCAAGGACATCCAGACCGCGGCGTCCGCCAAGTAACCCGGTCTCCCGGTCGGCCATGGCGGGCGCGGTCGGCGGCTCCTGACCGCTCCCCGCCATGGCTCCACGAGGGCAAGAGGAGAAACACCGTGTTCCATCGACGGCGTGCCACCATGGCCGCTTTCCTGCTCCCGGCGATCGTCGTGTACGGCACGTTCATGCTGTATCCGCTGGCCCGTGGCGTCTATCTGAGCATGACCGACAGCCTCGGCGGCCCCATCGCCCACTTCGTCGGCACCGAGCAGTACCGTGACATGGCCGACGACCCGGACGTCACCGCCGCCCTGTGGCACACCGTGCTCTACGCCGCCGTGGTCGTCGTCGTCCAGAACGGCCTCGGTCTGCTCTTCGCGAGCCTGCTCTTCCGCCGGCCGAAGGTCCGCAAGGCGCTCAGCGTGGTGCTGCTGACCCCGACCCTCGTGTCACCGGTGATGGCGGCCTTCATCTGGTCGTATCTCTTCGCCCCGGAGGGCGGGATCAACGCGCTGCTCGGTGTGTTCGGCCTCGACTCCCTCCAGCACGTCTGGCTCGGCGACACCTCGACCGCGCTGTACGCGGTGGCGGCCGTCAACATCTGGATGTTCGCCGGCTACTCGTGCGCCATCTTCCTGGCCGGATACATGAGCGTGCCCACCGAACTGCTCGACGCCGCCGCGGTCGACGGCGCCGGTGGCTGGCGACGGTTCCGGAGCGTGGAATGGCCGATGCTGGCGCCCGCGCTGACCGTGAACGTGACCCTCAGCCTCATCGGTTCGCTCAAGGTGTTCGAGTTCCCCCTCGTCCTCACCAATGGCGGCCCGGCCGGCGCCACCGAGACCCTGACCACGCTCGTCTACCGCAACGTCTTCGGCGGCGGGAAGTTCGCCTTCGGCATCGCCGTCTCCGTACTGCTCCTGGTGACCGTGGTCGTCCTGTCCAGCGCCACCTCCTCCCTGCTCCGCCTGCGCGAGCGACGAATCTGACAGGCGGACACCATGACTTCCCACACCCTCGAAACGAACGCCGTCCACCGGTCGGCACCCCCCGGGACACCGGCCGACGGCACACCCGCGCGATCCGGCCCCCCGTTGCGCCGGGCCCTCGGCACCCTCGGCACCGTGCTGCTGTGCCTCGGCGTACTGGTGTTCGTCCTGCCGTTCCTGTTCACGATCGTCACCTCGCTGCGCACCGCGGCGGACGTGGCCCGCGCGCCGCTCGGCTTCCCGCACTCCTTCACCCTCAAGAACTTCTCGGACGCCTTCTCCCAGATCCACTACGGCCGCAGCGCCCTCAACACCCTGCTCATCACGGGCCTTTCGTGCCTGAGCATCACCGTGATCGGCTCCCTGGCCGCCTATCCGCTGGCCCGCATCACACAGGGCTGGTCGACATGGGTGTACCGGCTGTTCATCCTGGGCACGTCGGTGCCGGTCTTCGTCGTGGTGGCCCCGCTGTACCTGCTGATGCGGGATCTCGGCCTGCTGGACAACTACGCGGGCGTGGTCTTCATCTACACGGCCATGTTCCTGCCGGTCGCCGTGTTCTTCTACACCAGCTTCATCCGCTCGATCCCGATGGACATCGAGGAGGCGGCGGCACTCGACGGCTGCGGCGCGTTCCGTACGTTCTTCACGATCATCCTGCCGCTGCTGCGCCCCATCACCAGCACCCTGCTGACCTACATCACGCTCCAGGTCTGGAACGACCTGATCGTTCCGCTGGTCTTCCTCCAGGACCCCGGCAAGCGCACGGTCATGGTGAACGCGTACTCCTTCATCGACCCGCACACCGTGCAGCCGACCACGCTCTTCCCGGCCGCCCTGCTGGGTGTCGCACCGCTGCTGGTGATCTTCATCTTCCTCCAGCGCCATGTGGTCGCCGGCATGTCCGCCGGTGCCGTCAAGGCCTGACCCCCGCACACCGGTTCACCCGCCGACGCCGGCCGCCCGGGCCGCCGTACGGCCGCCCCGCCATGCCCCGACGTCCCACCCTCCCGGAAGGACCCCCCACCGATGTACGTGGTCTCCTACTTCACCGACGCCGACGAGGCGCTGCACCTGGCCCACAGCGACGACGGCGAGGAGTTCACGCAGGTGAACGGCGGCCGACCGGTCCTGCGGGGCACGGTCGGCACGGGCAGGCTCCGGGACCCCTTCATCGGAGCGGGCCCCGACGGGCTGTTCCATCTGCTCGCCACCGACGGCTGGACCAGCCCGAACATCGTCCACGCCACGTCCAGCGACCTGCTCACCTGGTCGGAGCAGGAACTGCTGCCGGTGATGGCCGGAGTGGAAGGCGCCCACAACGCCTGGGCCCCGGAGTTCTTCCTGGACCGCGGGACCGGCCTCCACCACCTCATCTGGTCCTCCGTCGTCGAACCCGGCACCACCTCCGAGGGCCGCGACTTCGAGCACAACGGCCAGGACCACCGCATCTGGCACTGCACCACCGAGGACTTCCGGAGCTTCTCGGCGCCGGAGGTCTTCTTCGACCCCGGTCACTCGGTCATCGACGCCACCGTCAGGGAGGCGGACGGCGGCGGGTTCCTCATGGCCTTCAAGGACGAACGGGGCTCCAACGACCTGGCCACCGTGCACAAGGACATCCACCTGATCACGTTCGACGCCCCCGGCGGCCCCTACTCCGCCCCGCGCGGACCGGTGACCCCCTCCGTGGTGGAGGGACCGTCCATGTTCCGCCGCGGCGACGAATGGATCATGATCTTCGACCACTTCCTCGAAGGGCGGTACGGAGCCCTCCGCAGCAAGGACGGAACGGACTGGGAGCCCGTCTCCCTGACCCTGCCGCCGCGCATGCGTCACGCCTCCGTCCTGGAGACCACCGCCCTGACCTCGCTCCTCTCCTAGGGGCGCAGCCGCAGGTTCCGGGCGGGTCCGCCTCGCACGGCCCGCCCGGTGCAGGAAGACCCGCGGCGCACTCTCGCGTCGCGGGGGGACTCGAACACCCAGCAAGGAGCGTCGCGATGAAGCGTCGCAGACCGTCAAGCCCGGCCGGCCGGGCAGCACGCGCTCTGACCCTGCTCGCCACCCTGGCGGGAGCACTCCTGGTCCCGGCCCACACCGCGCTCGCGGCGGGCACCACCCACTACGTCGACTGCTCGGCCACCAGCAACGGCAGCGGCACCCAGGCCAGCCCCTGGAACTCCGTCAGCGGCGTCAACGCCACCACCTTCGCCGCGGGCGACAGCATCCTCTTCGCCGCCGGCACCACCTGCGACGGCCAGCTCACCCCCGGCGGATCGGGTGCCTCCGGCAGCCCGATCACCATGGGCGCGTACGGCACCGGCGCCAAACCGGTGATCGACGCACAGGGCGCCACCGGCCCGGTCATCCATCTCCTCAACCAGCAGTACTGGGAGATAGGCGGCCTCGAACTCACCAACGAGGCCTCCTCACCCGCCTACCGTTCCGGCGTACTCGCCGAGAACAGCTCGGGCGGCATCCTGCACCACATCCGCGTGCACGACATGTACATCCACGACATCACCGGGTACGGCGGCGGCTGGTACTCCACCAACGCCGGCGTCGGCATCCAGACCGACCACACCACCACGGTCTCCACCTGGGACGACGTGGTGGTCGAGGACAACACCTTCGACCACGTCGACCGCATCGCGGTAGCCGTCACCCCGGACGGCGACGGCCAGGGCACCGGCCTCACCACCAACGCGGTGATCCGCGACAACACGATGACCTACGACGGCGCCGACGACATCCTCGTCGTCAAGGGCGACGGCGCGCTCATCGAGGGCAACAAGGCGGGCTACGGCGGCGCCAAGGCCACCTGCCCGCCGTCCGGCCAGTACTGCAACGGCGCCTCGGCCGGCATCTGGATGTCCGGCAGCCAGAACACCGTCGTCCAGAACAACGAGGTGTACTGCCACGTCAACGGCGCCGACGGCACCGGCTTCGACGTGGACTGGGGCAACCACAACACCACGTTCCAGTACAACTACAGCCACCAGAACCTCGGCGGCTTCATGCTGGTCATGCCCGCCTTCTCGGTGACCGGCGAACCCACCTCGACCGTCCCCAGCGACGGCACGGTGGTCCGCTACAACGTCAGCGAGAACGACGGCACCAACGACGGCTGCCCCGCCTCCGGCACCCAGACCCACGGCAAGGGCGTCTTCCACTTCGTGGGCGCCGTACCCAACCAGAGCGGCAGCACGGCCGCCGTCCCCCTCTTCTACAACAACACCATCTACCTCAAGAGCGGCCTGAGCACCCCGGTCCTCTACTCGCGCTCCGGCTCCAGCATCGCCGGCCAGCTCTCCTTCCAGAACAACGCCGTCTTCAACTACGGCTCCGGCGGCTACTTCTCCACCAAGAGCACGTCGACCTACTCGAACAACCTCTTCTACGGCAACCACCCGTCCTCCGAGCCGACCGACGCGGCCAAAGTCACGCTCGATCCCGAGTTCCGCAACCCCGGCAACGGCAGCACCTCCTCGTCGTACACCGGCATCAACGGCTACCAGGTGCACCCGTCCTCACCCGTGATCCGGGCGGGCGCGGTCATCAGCGGCAACGGGGGCAAGGACGCCTTCGGCAACACGGTCTCCGCCACGGCCGCCCCCAACATCGGCGCCTACAACGGCACCGGAGGCAACCTGCTCTCCAACGCCGGGTTCGAGACAGGCGCGTTGAGCCCCTGGACTCAGGCCAGCGGCACCTCCTCGTCCGTTTCCGGCGCGGGCGCCCGCACCGGCGGCTACGGACTGACCACGGCGGCGAGCGGCAGCGGCGCCAACCAGGCCCTCACCGGGCTCAGCGCCAACACCACCTATCTGCTGACCGGTTGGGGCAAGGTCGCCACCGCGGGCGAGACCCTCGCGATCGGGGTGAAGGGTTTCGGCGGCACGGAGACGTACACCAACATCGCCACGACGTCCTACACCCAGGCGGCGGTCCTGTTCACCACCGGCTCCTCGAACACCTCGGCCACCGTCTACTGCTGGAAGAACTCCGGTGGCAGCGGCGCCGGTTACTGCGACGACCTCGCGGTGGAGCCCCTGTCCTCGGCCACCAACGCCATCACCAACCCGGGCTTCGAGACCGGCGCGCTGACCCCCTGGGCACAGTCCGCCGGCACGGCGTCCAGCGTGACCGCGTCCAACGCCCGCAGCGGCAGCTACGCCCTCCAGACCGGAGTCAGCGCCAGCGGTGCCATCCAGACGGTCGGCGGACTCACCTCCAGCGGGACGTACCTGCTGGTCGGCTGGGCCAGGACGGCCACCGCCGGTGAGGAGGTCGCCGTGGGCGTGAAGGGCTTCGGCGGCACGGAAACGTATCTGCGAACCTCGACCACGTCCTACGCCCAGCAGCCGATCTTCTTCACCACAGGCGCCTCCACCACGTCGGCGAGCGTCTACTGCTACAAGAACTCGGGCTCCGCGGCCGGATACTGCGACGACTACACGCTCGTCAGACTCCCGTAACCGTCCCTGCTGGGACCGGCTGTCTCCGGCAGAGCTGTGGCCCGGCGGTCCGACCGCCGGGCCACAGCGAAGCGACCGTCCACAGCGCCGTGCCCGCTGGGACGGGGTGGCTTCCGCTGACGGGCGGGACGTGCAGAATTCGTTGCAGCCGCTACCGAAAGGCCCTCGATGACCATGCAGCGCACCCGCTCGTTCGTTCAGGTCGACGTGTTCTCCACGAGCCCCTACTCCGGCAATCCGGTCGCGGTCGTGCTGGACGGGACGGACCTGAGCGATGAGGAGATGCAGGGACTGGCGTGTTGGACGAACCTGTCCGAGACCACGTTCGTCCTGCCTCCCACCGTCCCGGAGGCGGACTACCGGCTGCGGATCTTCACCCCGGGAGGTGAGCTGCCGTTCGCGGGACACCCCACTCTCGGTTCGGCGCGTGCCTGGCTGGACGACGGCGGAGTACCGCACCACGCCGACCGTGTCGTACAGGAGTGCGCGGCGGGTCTGGTCACCGTGCGCCGAGGTGAGGACACCCTGTCCTTCGCCGCCCCGCCTCGTGTGCGTGAGGGGGCGCTCGACGACGAGTATCTGGACCGGATCGTGGGCGCGTTCGGTATCGCCCGCGACCGGGTCGTGGCTCATCAGTGGGTCGACAACGGTCCCGGGTGGGCGGTGGTCCGGCTGGCCACGGCCGAGGAGGTGCTCGCCCTCGAACCCGACCTGGCCCTCATTCCGACCGAGATGGTCGGTGCGATCGGCGCCTATCCCGAGGGGTCCGAGTACGCGTTCGAGATGCGCACCTTCGCCCCGGGCGCCGGTGTGCCCGAGGACCCCGCGTGCGGCAGCATGAACGCCGGCGTCGGGCAGTGGCTCACCTCCACCGGCGCCGCGCCCTCCGCCTACCGGGTCTCCCAGGGCGCGCGGGTGGGACGGGCGGCCAGGATCGAGGTCGCCGCCGATGCCGACGGCACCGTCTGGGTCAGCGGCGCCGCCGTCATCCGTATCCGCGGCACCATCGCGCTCTGAACCAGCGAGGGGCTCTCGGGTGGCTCACCCGCTCACGAGTGCGCGATCGCCTTGTGCGTGAAGGTGGGCGACGTGCCCGGGTTGGCCCAGGAGGCCGTCAGTTCGCTGGAGGGGAAGAACTGCAGGAAGCGCGGGTCGCTCTGGGAGCGGTCGACCAGGGTCTTCTCGACGATCAGCGAGTTGTACTGGTCGGCGGTCGTCTCGATGGTGTTGGCGTTGAGGACGACCTCCTGGCCCCAGGTACGGGCCCAGCGGGCGATGCCCGGCATCCGGGAGTGCTCGGGGGTCAGGCACTCGGCGGCGATGACGTTCTCGCTGCTGGCCCAGATGCCGGTGGAGGTGTTGAGGACGATGGTCTGGTTGCCGAGCACATGCCCCGGGGTCTCGACCACGGCGACACCGGGACCGAGGATCAGGGAGCCGTCGACGGGCAGGAAGGCGTCCGGCCGTACGTCCCGGTAGGTCTCCGGCTGGTACCAGGGCTGCTGGAGGGGGTGCAGCCGGGACATGGCCAGCAGTTCGTGGCGCTGCACGATGACCTTGGCGTGGGGGAAGGCGGGCCGGACGACCGCACCGCCGAGATCGTGCTGCGGGCCGGTGGTGCCCACCCAGCGGCGCAGGTCCTGGGTGTGCAGGTGGTCGAAGAGCAGGTAGTCGACGTCCTCCGGCCTGATGCCGAGACGGGCCAGGTGCCCCAGGACCGTGCCGTGTTCGGTGGTGAGCAGTGACTGCAACGGCTTCGGGGTGCGCCGGATCAGTGCGGCGAAGTACGGCGTGTTCTGGCCCAGTTCATGGTCGCTGGGCTCGAAGAGCAGGACGCGTTTGCGTCCGTCGCTCTCCGTCCAGCGCACGACCAGCATGCGGTTGGTGATCGACAGGAACGGGGCGATCGCCCGACTGGCCCGGAACAGGCCGAACCTGGTCGGGTACGGCAGCGTGATCAGGTCGCAGGTCGTGACGCTGTCCGGGGTGCCGGTCGCGGCGAACTCGGCGCGGAAGACCTTGGCCTGGTCACGGGCCCGGGCGAGTCTGGCGCCGTAGCCGCCGGGCACCTCGGTCAGACCGTCGAAGGCGGTGACACGGGTGCCCAGGGTGGGCATGTCGAGGACGTCGTCGTCCTGCCAGGCGAGCTTCATGGATGGCTCCAGGGATGTGGGTACGGCTCAGTACGGGGCCTTCTCGCCCTCGGTCGTCACGTCGAAGGTGTTCAGGAAGTTGCAGACCAACTGGTAGAAGCCGACGGTCAGGACCAGGTCGGAGAGCTGCCCGGTGGTGAGGTGGGAGAGCGCCTCGGCGCGGTCCGTCTCGGTGAGCGTGTGCTGCTCCAGCAACCGGTCGGTCAGGGAGAGGACCGCCGCCTGCTCTGTCGTCAGCCCTTCTGCCGAACCGCTCCCGGCGGCGGCGATGCCGACCTCGTCGAGGCCGAGGAGCCGGCCGATGTTCTCGTGGTGGTGGATCTCGTACGGTGCCCGGTAGGTGTGTCCGACCCGGAGGATGGCGAGTTCGCGCAAGGGGTGCGGCAGGGCTCCCTGGAAGATCGCGTCGGCCATCTGGAGGAAGGCCGGAGCCAGGGCGGGGGAGTGGAACACCATGCGGTAGACGTTCACGGCGGACCGCTCGGCGGCGATCTTCCGCAGGTCGTCGGGGAGTTCGGTCAGGTCGGGGTAGTCCATGGTCGTCGGACCTCTCCTTCGTGCGTACGGCGGTGTCAGCCGACCTTGTTGATGGGGTTGGTGCCGTCCCACACGGCGGCCATCTCGCGCAGCGCGGCGAAGAGTTCGCCCTTGGCGCCGCCGATGTCGGAGATCTCGATGACCGTGCCGGGGTGCGTCTCGGTGTCGAGGTAGGCGAAGCGGCCGCCCTGGATCGCACCCTCCTGGGCGACGGTGTAACCGAGGGACAGGGCGCGGTCGTAGAGCTCCTGGTAGTCCTTCGTCCAGTAGGCGACGTGCTGCGCGCCCTCGTGGCCGGCGTCCAGGAAGTCCTTGTAGAGGGACGGCTCGTCGTCGAGGGGCTGGATCAACTCGATCTGCACGTCACCGGAGTTGGCGACCGCGGCGGCCATGCGCATACCGGAGGAGACGCCCCGGTACGTGAACCAGTCCGTCTGTACGGGGTCCTGGTAGAACCAGGGGCCGACGCCCTGGGCGACCCAGAACTCCATCGCGGAGTGCAGGTCGCGGACGACGTATCCGATCTGGGCGATCTGCCCGAAGACACGGCTCATGAGGTGACCTCCAGAACGATCTTTCCTACGGCTGTGTTGGAACGCATGTGGTCCGCCGCCGACTTGGCGTCGTCGAAGGCGAAGACGCGGTCGACGACGGCTCGGACCCTGCCTTCCGCCACGGCGGGTACGACGTCGGTGGCGAGCGCGGCGCAGGCGTCGGCGAGTTCGTCGGGCGTGCGCACGCTGAAGGTCGTCCCGAGTACGCGCAGACGCCGGAACGACAACTGGTCGAGGTCGATGGTGGACTCGGCCCCGGCCAGCCGCCCGACGTTGACGACGGTGCCGCCGACGCGTGTGGCCGGGAAGGTGTCGGCGAAGAGCTGCCCGCCCACGTGGTCCAGGGTGAGGTCCACCCCGGCGCCGCCGGTGACGGCGGCCACGGCCTCGGCGAGGTTCTCGGACGCCGTGTCGACGACGACGTCCGCGCCGACGGACTTCAAGGCGTCGGCCTTGCTGTCGGAGGTGGTGGTCGCGATGACCTGGGACGCGCCGAGCGCCTTCGCCAGCTGTACGCCGATCAGGCCGACCGACGAGGTGGCGCCGACGACGAGGACGCTCTGCCGCAGGCCGAAACCGCCCTGGGCGAGGGCGTCGTGCTCGGTGGCCAGTGCCACCGGCAGGGCCGCGGCGTCGGTCCACGACAGGGACTCCGGCACCGTGATCACATGCCGGTGGTCGACCAGGGCGTAGGGGGCGAAGGCGCCCAGGGTGACGCCCATGACGCGGTCGCCGACGGCCCGGTGCCGCACGTCGGTGCCGATCGCGTCGACCTTGCCGGCGAATTCGAGACCGGCGGTGAACAGGTCGCTCGTCTTCGCGCGGGGGTTGTACGTGCCCTGGAGCATGTACAGGTCCGCCCGGTTGACGGCGGCCGCCCGCACGCGGACGCGGATCTGTCCAGGGCCCGGTGCCGGTATGCCTACGTCCCGGACGTCCCATTCGGGACCGGCGCCTCCCATGAGCGCCCGCATGGTGCTGGTCATCACTGGTTCTCCGTTGCGACGTTTACGACGTGGAAAGGAATCCGAAAAACTTACGGTGTATGTACGCCGTTTCCTCAAGCTAGACTTACGTAATAAGTCATGTCAAGAGTGGGGAGGGCCGATGGAAGTCCGAGGCAGCGGCCGGGGCAGGCGGCTCGGCCTGTCGCGGGACAAGGTCGTCGACGCCGCGGTCGCGGCCATCGACCGGGACGGCCCGGACGCCTTCTCCCTGCGGAGACTCGCGGGTGAGCTGGGCGTCGAGACGATGTCGCTCTACAACCACGTACCGAACAAGGACGCCCTGCTGGACGGTGTCGCCGAGGTACTGCTGGGCGGGGTCGACCTGTCCGGAGCCGACACCGGGACCTGGCAGGAGCGTGCGCGGGCGCATGCCGCCGCCTTCCGGGCCGCGGCCCTGCGGCACCCCAAGGCGTTCACCCTGGTTCTCACCCGGCCCACCCAGTCACCGGCCGCCATGGAGAACGTCCGGTGCGCCCTGGCCGGATTCCCCGAACTCGGGCTCCCGCCCCAGGAGCTCGTGCACGTGGTGCGGAGCTTCGCCGGGTTCATCGTCGGCATGATCATGCGGGAGCTGGGCTCGGCCATCACCGTGGGCACCGTCGGGCAGGACCAGGTCCAGCGGCGGGTCGAGGAGATGTCCGCCCTGGGTGATCCGCTCCTGTCCGCTGCCGCCCCCTATCTCGCGGTGAGTGACCACCAGGCCGAGTTCGAGCACGGCATCGAACTGCTCATCGCCGGTCTCGCGGTGCGGGTGGGGGTGCCCTACGACGGGGGGCCGAGAAGGACATGACCGTGGACCCGACCGCAGGGGGCAGAAGACGGCAGCAGCGTGGTCTGCGCCGCGCCGGGCAGATCCTGGACGCGGCGGAGGAACTCGTCGCGGCCGCCGGTGTCGAAGCCGTCGGCATGAACGCCGTAGCGCGCCATGCGGGCGTGTCTCCGGGCACTCTCTACCAGTACTTTCCGCACAAGCGGGCCCTCGTGGACGGGCTGTCGCGGCGGTTCGCGGAGGACCTGCGCGCAGAGACGTCGGGCACGCCCCGCCTCCTGGCCGGGCGTGGTGGTGAAGGGGCCGAGTCCGCCCTGGACGGTGTGCTCCGCAGGGTCCTGACCCTGGCGGAGGCGCGCCCGGCCCTGCTGCCCCTGCTGTGTGGCACCGGGTTCACCGGTGAGCCGAACATGCTCTTCCGATCCCTTGCGGCCCGCCTGGCCCCCCTCCTGGGCGAGGGCGCCGCCGATGAACTCGCGACCCGCTTCCTCGTCCAAGGCGTCGCGGTCGCCCTGCGATGTGACGACCCCGATGCGCGGACCGTCGTACTCGAACGGACGCGGGCGGCGATTCTGGGCGCCGTGCGGGCCTCGACCTGCCGTGATTCCTCATAGCGCTTGAAACTTATGAGATAAGTTGCTAGGTGGCGCAGGGGTGCGCCGTTGGACGAAGGGATGGGCGATGGCGCAGAGGATGACCCGTCGTGGGCCGCTGACCAGGGCGGAGATCGTGCGTCAGGCCTTGGTCGTGGCCGAGACGGAGGGCATGGAGAAACTGTCCCTCCACAAGATCGCGGCGGCGGTCGGGGTGCGGACCATGTCGTTGTACAACCACGTCGACGACAAGGCCGATGTCCTCGACGCCATGGCGGACGTGATCCTGAGCGGGATCCGGATTCCCGAGGTCGACGAGATGTCGTGGGAGGACGGGATGCGGGACCTCGCGCACTCCTTCCGCACCGCCGCACTGGGGTACCCCCGTTCCGCGTCCCTGGTGCTGACCCGGCGCCTGAACGCCCCTGCCGCCATGCCGGTGGTCGAGGCCGCGCTGCGCCTCCTGAACCGCGCCGGGCTGGAAGGCGCCGACGCCGTGCATGTGCTGCGGGCCTTCATCGCCTTCCTGATCGGGACGCTCTCGCGCGAGGTGGGGTTCGCGCCCACGTACGCCGGTGCCATCCCGGGGGTGACCGCCATGCGCGAGCAGGAACTCGTCGACGGCGGGCTTCCCGCCGTGGCCGCCGCGGCGGCCGAGCTGGCCGTGATCGACCACGAGGCGGAGATGGAGTACGGCCTGGAGCTCCTGCTCGACGCGGTGCGACGCCGGGCCGCAGCGCTTTCCTGACTCCGGTGGGTCCGCGCTGTCGCGCGCCGTGCCGCCCGACAGCGCGGACCCACCCGCGTCACCCCACCGGCACCTCATGCCGCTCGGCGTCGCCCTTCGCCGTCGTGCGGTCGGGAAGGCCGGCGCCCTCGATGTCGACGTCGGGCAGAGCGCGGTCGAGCCAGCGGGGCAGGCTCCAGGCACGACGGCCGAGCAGGGCCATCGCGGCGGGCACCAGGGTCATCCGGACCACGAAGGCGTCGATGAGGACACCGATGGCGAGCGCGAAGCCGATGGACTTGATGACCGGGTCCTCGTTGAAGACGAACCCGGCGAAGACCGCGGCCATGATGAGCGCGGCTGCACTGACGACCCGCCCGCTGCGGGCGACGCCGTGGACGACGGCCCGCTGTGCGTCCAGCGTGTTCTCGTGGTGCTCGCGCATCCGGCTGACGAGGAAGACCTCGTAGTCCATGGCGAGTCCGAACAGGACGCCGATCAGCAGGACCGGCAGGAAGCTGGTGACCGGGGCGGCGGCGGGGATGGCGAGCGGGCCGTTGAGGTGGCCGTACTGGAACACCCAGACCGTGGTGCCCAGGGCCGCGGCCACGGAGAGCAGGAATCCGAGGGCCGCCTTGAGCGGGACGAGCAGGGAACGGAACGCGAGGGTGAGCAGGATCAGGGCCAGGATCACGATGATCGCGACGAAGCCGGGCAGTGCGCCGGACAGCTTGTGCGCGACGTCGATGGCGGCCGCGGTCTGTCCGGCGATGTAGAGGGTGCCGCCTGCCCCGGCGATCGCCGGGGCGTTGTCGCGGAGGCGGTGCACCAGGTCGGTGGTGGCCTGGTCGTCTGGTCCGGTCCTCGGTACGACGCCCATGACGACCAGGCTCTTGTCGGCGTTGGGCACCGGCTGGGAGACGGCCGCCACGTCGGAGTCCCCGGCGAGGGACGTGCGCAGGTCGGTGACGGTGGCCGTGATCTTTGCGGCGGGTATCGCCTTCGTGTCGACCACGGCGACGAGGGTGGCGTTGAAGCCCGGTCCGAAGCCCTCGGTGAGCAGGTCGTAGCTCTTGTGCTGGGTACTGGTGGTGGGGTCCGAGGCGTAACTGGGCAGTCCCAGACGCAGGTTGCGGGCCGGCAGGGCGAGCGCGAGCAGGGCGATCACGCCGGCCAGCAGCACGATCAGCGGCTTGCGGGTGACCGCGCGGGCCCAGGCCAGACCCCAGGCGCCGGGGGCTCGCTCGCGACGGCCGGGACGAGGCTTCCCGGCGCGGGGGCGGAGCCGCTCACCGAGCAGGCCGAGTACGGCCGGCACCAGGCTGACGGCGATGAGGACGGCGATCAGCACCGTGGCGGCGGCGGACAGGCCCATGACGGCCAGGAAGGGGATGCCCGTGGCGCACAGGGCGGCCAGGGCGATGATGACCGTCGCACCGGCGAAGACGACCGCGCTGCCCGCCGTCGCCACGGCCCGCGCGACGGACTCCTCGGCGTCCATGCCGGGGTCGGCGAGCTGTTCGCGGTGGCGGGAGATGATGAACAGGGCGTAGTCGATGCCCACCGCGAGGCCGATCATGAGGGCGAGCACGGTGGACGTGCCGGTGATCGACACCCAGGTCGACATGAACTTCACGCCCAGGACGCCGATGGCCACGCCCACCACGGCGGTCAGCAGCGGCAGTCCGGCCGCGATCAGCGAGCCGAGGGTCAGGGCCAGTACGACGAGGGCGACCACGACGCCGACGAGTTCGGCCGGTCCGCCGACCTTCGTCTGGGCCTTCATCGCGGTGCCGCCGTACTCGACCTCCAGGCCGGCCTTCTTCGCGGGGGCCATCGCGCCGCTCAAGGAGTCCTTGGCCTGCTGGGTGACGTCGGCGGCGGCCTGCCGGAAGCGGATGTCGGCATAGCCGATGCGCTTGTCCGCGGACATCGTCCCGGTCGTGAAGGGGTCGGTGACCTGCACGACGCCGGAGATCTCGGCGGCCCTGCCGAGCCCCGTCCGGATGGCGGCCTCGGCCTTCGACTCCGTCAGGGTGCCGTCCTTCGGGGCCGCGTACACCACGCGGATCACGCCGCCCGCGGCGTCCGGGAACTTCTTCTCCAGGAGGTCCTGGGCCTGTTGGGACTCGATGCCGGGGACGGTGAAGTCCGAGGCCACCTTGCCGTGGATGGTGATGCCCAGGCCGCCGACCGCGGCGAGCAGCAGCAGCCAGACGCCGATGACCCGGCCGCGGTGGGCCACCGCGAACCGTGCCCATGCGTAGAGGCGAGACGCCATGTCCGCCTTCCCTTCGTCTTCCGATGTGAGCTTGCTGCACCCTAAGGCATATTTACAGTCGACTGTAAATTAACTCTGCATGGTAAGATTTGGGTATGGTGACTGACGGGCCACGGGACGGCCTTCGGGAGCGAAGCAAGGCGCGACGCAGAGAGGCGATCCTCCGGTCCGCGTATCTGCTCTTCGCGGAGCGTGGATTCGACGCGACGACGATCGCCGACATCGCCGAGGCGGCCGAGGTCTCGCCGCGCACGGTCACGCTGTACTTCCCCTCCAAGCTGGAACTGGCGCTCGCCCGCTCCGACGCACTCGCCGAACGTCTGGGCGCGGCCCTGCGTGAACGGCGGGAGGGCTGGCTGACACTCGACGCCCTGGAGCACTGGCTGCGTGCGGAGATCGCCAACCGGAGCGACCTCGACGACCTGTCCGAGCGGATGTTCGAGCTGAACCCGCAGATCAAGGCCGTCAGCAACGGGCGCCTCGCGGAAGTCGTCCAGGAAGGCGCGCGCATGTTCGCCGAGGAGAGCGGCAGCGCACCCGACGCCTTCGGCCCGCGCATGGTGGCCACCACCGCGGCGGCGATCGTCAGCGAGCTGTGCCACGACCCCGAGAACGCCGACATCGACGGGGCCATGGCCTTTCTGCGGGCCGGGGCCGCCACGCTGCGGCGGTGATCGACGCGCGGGCGGCTCAGAGAGCTGCCTGCACCGCCCGTACCTGACTGACCGTCACGAAGTCGCGGTCGAGTGCCCCGGTACGGGGCTCCCGGGGCGCGCTCCAGCCGTTTTTCCGGTGTGGGCCGCTTCGCGCGACGGCGGCCGCACCTGGCAGTACGTCGCTGTGGTCACCGTCGCGAACGGCAGGCGCTTCCTGTCCTTCGCTCGCCCGGCAGGCGGCGCTGACGGACACCGGCGGGAGAACCGAGGCGCTGGAGGCGCCGGCCGCACAGCCCGCCGCTACGCGCCGGTGCGTGCCTTCTCGTACAGGTCGGGGTCGTGGGCGCTGACGATCGTGAGGTCGGGATCGGCGCGTCGGTACAGCTCGGCGAGGCGGGCGTGGTTGTCGCGGACCTTCTTCAGGTCGAACGCGACGACGGTCTCCATGCCGCGCAGGGAGGCGGGGACGGGGGAGCGGCCGTCGAGGGTGCCGTGGTGGTAGAAGGCGTCACCGGCGTGCAGGACCCAGCGGGATCCGGCGTCGACCGCCACGGCGGCGTGGCCGCGGGTGTGGCCCGGGAGAGCGACGAGGACGATGCCGGGCGCGATCGTGTCGAGTTCCCTGGCGGCTGCGAACCCGCGCCATGTGTCCCCGTCGGGACGGTGCTCGACGAGCTTCGGGCCGTGTGCCCACTGGGCTGAGCTGTAGCGGATCCGCTCCCGCCAGGAGGGGGAGTGGACGGCCCCGCGCGCCTCGTCCGCGGTGAGGTGGACCTGGGCGTGGGGGAAGTCCGAGAGGCCACCGATGTGGTCGGCGTCGAAGTGGGTGAGCACGATGTGGCGGACGTCGTCCCGGCGGAATCCGAGCCTCTCGACCTGCCGGGCGGCCGTCTCCTCGGGGTCGAACGCCGGCCGGATGAAACGGCGTGCCGGTCCGACGCGCCGCCCGGGGTCGGCGATGTCGCCGAGGCCGAAGCCGGAGTCGACGAGGACGAGAGCGTCGGCGGTCTCGATCAACAGGACGTGGCAGACGAGACGGGCGCCGGGCGGACGCATCGTGCCGCAGTTGAGGTGGTGGACCTTCATGGCGGGTCTCCTCCATGAGACTTATGTCGTATGTCAATATTGCTCAAGCTAGACTTACGATATAAGTGAAGTCAAATACATGCCCCCTGGGCGAGGAGAGAAATCATGAAGATCGTCGTGCTGGGTGCCACCGGCAACATCGGCTCACACGTGGTCGAGGAAGCCCTGTCCCAGGGTCACGAGGTCGTGGCCTACGTCCGCAACCCCGACGCGGTACAGCCGCAGACCGGGCTGACCGTCGTGCGGGGTTCGCTGGACGACCGGGCGGCCATGGCGAAGGCCTTCGCCGGCGGTGACGCCGTGATCTCGGCCATCGGGGTCGCCCTGCGCGCGAAGAAGCCCGTCGACCTGATGCGGCGCACCCTGCCGGTCGTCACCGCCGCGGCGCGGGACGCCGGAGTCGAGCGGTTCGTGCTCGTCTCGGCGTTCGGTGTCGGGGACACGGCGGCGAAGGCGTCGTTCTTCGCGCGGCTCGTCTATCGCACGGTCGTCGCCGCGATCTTCAAGGACAAGGAGCTCTCGGAGGAGAACCTGCCTGCGAGCGGCCTGAACTGGACGACCGTCTACCCGGTCAACCTCAAGGAGGCCCCTGCGGCACCGGCCGCCACGGTCGAGCGCCTCGACCGGGTCGCCAAGGTCCCCGGCCTGCCCACCCTCCCGTTCGCGAACGTCGCGCGCGCCCTCGTCGAGATCGCCGGTGACAGTGGCCTCGCCGGGCAGCGGATGCTCGTCACGACCGAGAAGGGATGGGAGCCCCTGGGACACGGGGCCTGAGGGGGAGCGTGGTCTCGCCGGTCAGCGAACCAGGTCGCTCGGGTCGGTGTTGGCGCCGCAGAGGACGACGGCGACCTTCTCGCCGGGGGCCGGACGGTAGGGGGCCTCGGTGGCCGTGAGGGCGGCGAGGGCCGTGGCGGCAGCGTGTTCGACGGCGAGCCGGCGGTGGTCCCACAGGGCCTGGCGGGCGCGGACGATCTCGCTGTCCGGTACGAGGACGCAGCGCACGTGGTCCTGCCGGGCCGCGTGGAGTGCCATCGCCGAGGTGCGGCGGGCGCCCAGGGAGTCGGCGGCGACGGAGTCCACGGGGACGTCGACCGGGTGGCCGGACTCCACGGCTGCGTGCAGGGCCCGGCAGTTCTCCGGCTCGACGGCGACGACCCGGACGCCGTGGTGCCGGGCGGCGGTGGCCACGCCGGTGAACAGCCCGCCACCGCCGACGGCCACCACGACCGTGTCCAGGCCGGGCAGCCGGGTGCGGATCTCCTCCAGGAGGGTGCCCGCGCCGGCCGCGATGAGCGGATGGTCGTAGGCGTGGGAGGTGAGTGCGCCGGTGGTGCCGGCGAACTCCTCGCAGGCGGCGAGGGCCTCGGCGTACTCCGCGCCGACGAGGCGGACGTCGGCGCCGTACGCGCGCAGCTTGGCCACCTTCACCGCGGGTGCGGTGGTGGGCACGAAGACGGTCGCGGTGACGCCCTCTTGTCGTGCGGCCCACGCGCAGGCGAGCCCCGCGTTGCCACCGGAGGCGATGGTGACCCCCGTGTCCGGGAGGGTGCCGGCGTCGCGGTGGGCCTGGAGGAAGTTCTGCGCGCCGCGGGCCTTGAAGGAGCCGGTGTGCTGCATGAACTCCATCGCCAGCCACAGCTCGCACGGCCCCGGCACGCTGTCCGCGTCGGCCGGAGCGAGGGTGACGGGACGGACCCGGCCGGTGATCCGTTCCGCGGCGGCCTTGATGTCGCCGTAGGTGAGCTGGTGCACGGTGCTGCTCCTGCTGAGGGGCGTCCCCTCGTCGGCCGGACTGTTCGATACGACGTATCGTACAGTGACTCGCATGCCGCGCCACTCACCCTCCCTGGACCGTGCGACCCCGGACCGCATCGCCGAGACCGCCCTCCTCCTCGTCGACGAGAGCGGCCCCGAGGCGCTGACCTTCCGGGCGCTCGCCGTGCGCCTGGACATCTCCCTCGCCTCCCTCCAGCGGCGCTGCACCGACCTGGCGGGGCTGCTCGACCTGTGCACCGACCACCTGGCCGCCCGCCTCCCCGTGATCGAGCCGGGCACCGACTGGGCCACGGCGACCGAGGCGCGCTTCACCGCGCTGTACCGGCTGCTCGCCGCCCACCCCGGGCTGCTCGCCCTGCGCGGGACGCGGCCCTGGCTCGGGCCGAACCTGCTGGCCCGCCTGGTGGAGCCGCAGCTCGCCGACAGCCTCGCGGCCGGGCTGAGCCCTGAGGAGGCGATCACCGCGTACCGGCGGATGTACCTGCTCACACTCGGCAGCGCGAGTTTCGTCGACCACCGCGACCCCAAGGCCACCCGGGCCGCGACGCGCACCGCGCTGGCCGCTCTCGACCCGGAGGAGTTCCCGGTGCTGACCGGACACCTCGCCGCGATCGTGCCCGCCGTGACCGACGACGAGGTCTACTACGGCGCCCTGCGCCAGCTCATCCGCGCCACCGCCGCCTCCCCCTCCGCCGACGCACAGCAAGGACCCTGACCATGAGCACCACCACCGTCCCCACGGCGCGCATCTTCAGCAGCGACAACGTCGCCGGCGCCTCCCCGGAGATCATCGAAGCGACAGCCCGGGCGGCCGGCGGCCAGGCCAAGCCGTACGGCGCGGACGACATCACCGGCGATGTCCGGCGCAAGCTGTGCGAGGTCTTCGAGTGCGACGTCGACGTGCTGCTGGTCTCCACCGGCTCCGCCGCGAACGCGCTGAGCCTGGCCGCACTGACCCCGCCGTGGGGGAGCGTGCTGTGCCATCGCGACAGCCACATCAACAACGACGAGTGCGGGGCGCCCGAGTTCTACACCGCGGGCGCCAAACTCGTCCCGCTCGGCGGCGACGACGCCAAGATCGATCCCGACGAACTGCGGGCGGCCGTACGGCACAAGGCCGGGGACGTGCACAGCGTGGAGCCCTCGGTGGTGAGCGTCACCCAGGCGACGGAGACCGGTGCCGTCTACTCCCTCGACGAGCTCCACACCCTGGGGCCCGTCGCCAAGGAGGCGGGCCTGCGCCTGCACATGGACGGTGCGCGCTTCGCCGGAGCCGTCGCCGCCCTCGGGTGCAGCCCCGCCGAGCTGACCTGGCGGGCCGGTGTCGACCTGCTGTCGTTCGGGGCCACCAAGAACGGCACGATGACCGCCGACGCGATCGTCGTCTTCGACCGCTCCCGCACCGCCGAACTGGCCTTCCGTGCCAAGCGTGCCGGCCAGCTGTCCGCCAAGACGCGTTTCCACGCCGCCCAGTTGGACGCGTACCTGACCGACGACCTGTGGTTGCGGAACGCGACCCACGCCAATGCCATGGCCGCCCGCCTCCAGGAAGGCCTGAAGACCATCACCGAGGTCGGACTGCTCGGCGCCGCCGAGGCCAACATCCTCTTCTGCCGCCTGCCCCGGCAGACCGTCGACGGGCTCCTGTCGGACGGCTACGGCTTCTACCACGACCGCTGGGAGCCGGGCGTCGTCCGCTTCGTCACCTCCTTCGCGACCACGGAACAGGACGTCGACGACCTGCTCCACGCCGTTCGCCGACACACCGTCTGATCTCAGCGAACGGGACTTCTGACGAGTCGGGTACCCCTGCGACGCCGGGCACCTGACCCCGTACGCCGGAGACCGCGACCGTCAGCGCAGGACCACCGTGCGCCTGCCCTTGACGAACACGCGGCCCTCGCAGTGCCAACGGACCGCTCGGGCCAGGGCCGCCGACTCCGCGTCGCGGCCGATGGCGGCCAGCTCGTCGGGGGCGTGGCTGTGGTCGACGCCGATGACCTCCTGGGCGATGATCGGGCCTTCGTCGAGGTCGGCGGTGACGTAGTGGGCCGTCGCGCCGACGAGCTTGACGCCGCGTTCGTGGGCCTGGTGGTAGGGCTTGGCGCCCTTGAAGCTGGGCAGGAACGAGTGGTGGATGTTGATCACCCGGCCGGGCAGCCGGCTGCACAGGTCGTCGGAGAGCACTTGCATGTAGCGCGCCAGCACGACCAGGTCGACGGCGAACGAGTCGATGATCTCCAGGAGCCGGGTCTCGGCCTCGGGTTTGGTCGCGGCGGTGACCGGCACGTGGAAGAACGGGATGCCGTGCCAGGTGACGAGTGACTCGTGGTCGGGGTGGTTGGAGACCACCCCGACCACTTCGACGGGCACGTCGCCGCTGCGGGCGCGGTAGAGCAGGTCGTTGAGGCAGTGGCCGTAGCGGGACACCATGATCAGCACGCGGCGCCGGGTGCCGACCGGTTCGAGGTGCCACCGCATGGCGAACGGGGCGGCCACGGCGGCGAAGCCGCGGCGCAGGGTTCGCGTGGTGCTCTCGCCACCGGAAGCGGCGAAGTGCACCCGCATGAAGAAGTGGCCGTCCCGGCGGTCGCCGAACTGCTGGTTGTCGATGATGTCGCTGCCGTGCTCGACCAGGAACTGCGAGACGGCGAGAACGATCCCGGGAGCCTCAGGACAGTCGAGGGTGAGGACGTGCTCGACCGGTTCCGCGGCGGGATCGGTCGTTGCGTCGCAGAGGGCGGGGGACGTGGCGGGAGCCAGGGAATCAGTCATGGGAGTCGGCATTCGATGACGTTGACGGCGAGACCGCCGCGGGCGGTCTCCTGGTGTGCGACGTAGTCGACCTTCATGTCCCGGCCGGTGTCGCGCATGGTCTTGACGGCCTCGGCCTCGGCGCCGGTGGCGTCAGGGGATCTCCGGACCCTGGTACTCGCTCATCGCGTCGATGAGCCAGCGGGCCAGGTAGTCGGCGAACGAGGAGCGCGGGAAGAGCCGGTACGTCGGTGCGTCGTCGACCTGCCAGAGCAGTACCGCGACCGGGCCGACCGTGGTCGACACCGCCTGGCCGGGACCCAGGGCACGGGGATGGAGGTCGAGCGGGCAGCCCTTCTCCAGGACCTGCCGGGCGGCCGGGCCGCTCAGCTCCAGCGTGGTGCGGTTCGCCGAGACGTCCACGACCGAGCCCGGGTCTCCTGCGAGTGCCTCCCGCAACTCGGAGGCCACGGTGGCCCCTTCGGCCTGGGAGAGCACGAGCCACTCGTCGGGGCCGAGCCACACGACCGTATGAGGGCCGGACACACCGGTGTGTCCGCACCGCCGGGGGAGCGGGGCCCCCAGCGTCTTCCCGATACGGTCGGCCGCCTCGGAGGAGGGGTCGACACGCAGGTTCACCATGGTGATGTACGGCCACTCGGCCAGGGAAACGCCCCGGGCGCCACTGACGGTGGCGGCCCGCATCCGCTCCTCCAGATGCGCCACGGGGCTGGTACGCGATGCGGTGATCCGCTCAGCCATCTCGCTTGGTCCCTTCGGGGTCGTAGAGGACGAAGTCGGCCACCTCGACGGGCACCAGGTCCTCGCCCACCGGGGCGAGCAGGGTCTGGCCGATCCTGGCCCGTCCGTCGGCGACGAGGGCGAGCGCGAAGGGGCGGCCGAGGGCCGGGCTGTGGTAGCTGGAGGTGACGTGGCCGAGCATCGGCACGGGCACCGTCTCCAAGGGGGTGTCCGGGGGCACGAGTTGAGTGCCCTCGGGCAACCGGGTCGTGCGGTCGGCCGGCAGCAGGCCGACGAGTTGCTTGCGGTCGGTGCGGGAGGTGTCGGCGCGGGTGTAGGACCGCTTTCCGACGAAGTCCTTCTGCCGGGAGACCACCCAGGACATGCCCGCGTCCTGCGGGGTGACGGTGCCGTCGGTGTCCTGGCCGACGATGATGTAGCCCTTCTCAGCGCGCAGGACGTGCATGGTCTCGGTGCCGTAGGGGGTGATGCCGTACGGCTGTCCGGCCGCGTACACCTGCTCCCAGACGGCGAGGCCGTACCACGCGGAGACGTTGATCTCGTAGGCGAGTTCGCCGGAGAAGGAGATCCGGCAGACGCGGGCCGGGATGCCGGAGGCCAGGGTGGTCTCGCGGAAGGCCATGAACGGGAACGCCTCGGCGGACAGGTCGAGTTCGGGCGCGAGCCGCGCGACGACCTCGCGTGACTTCGGCCCCACGACCGCGATCGTCGTCCACTGCTCGGTCACCGAGGTGCAGTGCACGTCGAGTTCGGGCCACTCGGTCTGGAGCCATTCCTCCAGCCAGTCAAGGACGTTCGCGGCGCCGCCGGTCGTGGTGGTCATGAAGTAGCGGTTGTCGTCGAGGCGGAGGGTCACGCCGTCGTCGAAGATCATGCCGTCGGGCTTGCACATGACGCCGTAGCGGGCCATGCCGGGCTTGAGCTTCTTGAAGGCGTTGGTGTAGACGCGGTTGAGGAACTCGCCCGCGTCCGCGCCCCAGATCTCGATCTTGCCGAGGGTGGAGGCGTCCATGACCGCCACTCCCGCACGGGCCGCACGGCACTCGCGGGCCACGGCGGTGTCCATGTCCTCACCGGGCAGCGGGAAGTACCAGGGGCGCTTCCACTGGCCGACGTCCTCGAACTTCGCGCCGTGCGCGACATGCCAGGTGTGCACGGACGTGGTCCGCTCCGGATCGAACAGCTCGCCGCGTTCCCGTCCCGCCAGGGCCGCGAAGGCGATCGGCGTGTACGGCGCGCGGTAGGCGGTGGTGCCGATCTCTCCCAGCGAACCGCCGAGCGCCTCGGCGATCACCCCGATCGCGTTGACGCCCGACGTCTTGCCCTGGTCGTTGGCCGTGCCGAGCGAGGTGTAGCGCTTGACGTGCTCGACACCGCGCATGCCGGCGCCGGTGGAGCGCCAGATGTCGGCGACGGTGACGTCACGCTGGAGGTCGACGAAGTGGGTGTCCCAGGTGCCCGGTTCCCCGTCGGGGGCGGGCACCAGCCACAGGGCCCGCGTCGGGCCGGGCGTGAACCGCGGGGCGGCGGACGGTACGGCGACCGGGAACCCAGCCGCCTCCGCGGCCAGCGCACCCGCCCGCGCTCCCTCGGCCACGCAGCCGTCGAGGTCGTACGTCCCGCGCGCGGCGCCCACGACCCGCTGGTCGCGTACGGTCCCGTCGGGCACGAAGGCGACCAGTCCGGAGTCCCAGCGAAGCCTGCCCTGGCGTTGGCTGTGCAGGTGCACCACCGGGCTCCAGCCACCGGACACGGCGAGCAGGTTGCAGTCGAACGACTGGGCGGCGCCCGTGAGTTGACCTTCGGCGTCGAGGGCCTGGACGGTGACTCCGGTGAGCCGGCCGTCTCCCGTCGTGTCGACCACCGCGCTGCCCGTCAGCACCCGCACCCCGGTCGCCGCGGCGATCTCGGCGGCACGGTCGGAGAGTTCGGGCCGCGCGTCCACGACGGCGGCGAGGTCGATGCCCGCCGCGTGCAGATCGGCGACGGTGTCGTAGGCGCTGTCGTTGGTCGTGCTCACCACGGCCCGTGAACCCGGCGCCACGGCATACCGGTTGAGGTACGTGCGGACGGCCCCCGCGAGCATCACACCGGGCCGGTCGTTGCCGGCGAAGACCAGCGGACGCTCGTGCGCGCCGGTCGCCAGGATCACCTGGCGGGCCCGGATGTGCCACAGCCGCTGCCGTGAGACACCCTCGGGAGCGTCGGATCCCAGGTGGTCGGTGCGCCGTTGCAGCGCCAGCACGTAGTTGTCGTCGTACGACCCGAAAGCCGTGGTGCGGTGCAGTACGACGACCTCGGGAGCGGCATCGAGGGCCGCGCGGACGTCGGCGACCCACCGGAGGTCGGACCGCGCGGCGGAGAGCAGCGAACCGCCCGCCTCACGCTGGTCGTCGACCAGGATCACCCGGGCACCGGAGCCGGCCGCAGCGGCGGCGGCCGCGAGACCGGCGGGTCCGGCGCCGACGACCAGGACGTCGGTGTGGGCGTACTTCTTGTCGTAACCGGCCGGGTCGGGGGTCGGGTCCAGCCGGCCCATCCCGGAGAGCGTGGTGGCGGACAGGCCGTCGTACAGCTCCACGGTCGTGGCCGGGAGCATGCCCTCCGAGCAGGAACCGTCCAGCTGCACCAGGGCGTTGGGCTCCTCGACACCCGCGGCGACGATGCCGCGCGGGCGGCCGCGGTAGAGCGACGGGGCGACCTCGACGACACCGTTCGCCAGCATGGCCGAGGCGATGGTGTCGCCCGGGTGTCCGGTCAACTCCCGTCCGTCGACGGTGAATCGGAGCGAGGTGCCGCGGTCGACACGGCCGCCCCGCGGCAGCCGGAAACGCTGGTCGGTCATCGGTTCCCTCCCGGGCGCGGCTCGTCGAGCCGGTAGATGGCCAGCAACTCGTTGCTGACGGTGTCGCGCAGGACGTTGAACCAGCGGCGGCAGCCGGTGCTGTGCACCCAGCGTTCGGCGAAGGGGCCCTTGGGGTTGTCGCGGTAGAAGACGTACTCGGCCCACTGCTCGTCGGTGAGGTCGGCGGGGGTCTGCGGATAGGGGACGTGGGCCTGCCCGCCGTAGTGGTACTCGGTCTCGTCGCGCGGACCGCACCAGGGGCAGCTGATCAGCAGCATGGCGTTCTCCTCGATGCCTCAGTGGGCCACGGCCGCGGCGCCGTGTTCGTCGATCAGGGCGCCCGTCCGGAAGCGGTCGAGGGCGAAGGGGGCGTTGAGTGGATGCGGCTCACCGGTCGCGATGGTGTGCGCGAAGGTCCAGCCGGCCGCCGGGGTGGCCTTGAAACCGCCGGTTCCCCAGCCGCAGTTGACGTAGAGGTTCTCGACGGGCGTGCTGCCGATGATCGGCGAGGCGTCCGGGCTGACGTCGACGATGCCGCCCCAGGTGCGCAGCACGTGCGCCCGCGCGAAGATCGGGAACAGTTCGACGGCGGCGGCCATCTGCTGCTCGATCACGTGAAAGGAACCGCGCTGACCGTAGCCGTTGTAGGAGTCGACGCCCGCGCCCATCACCAGCTCGCCCTTGTGGGCCTGGGAGACGTAGACGTGCACGTGGTTCGACATGACGACGGTGGGGTGCACCGGCTCGTGCAGTTCGGAGACCAGTGCCTGGAGCGGATGCGACTGCACCGGCAGCCGTACGCCCGCCCGCTCGGCCAGCACACTGCTGTGCCCGGCCGCCGCGAGCCCCACCGAACCGGCGTGGATCCGGCCGCGGTTGGTCTCCACTCCCACGACCCGGTCGCCGTCCCTGAGGAAACCGGTGACCTCGCAGCCCTGGATCAGGTCCACGCCCAGCTCGTCGGCGCGGCGGGCCAGTGCCCAGGCGACGTGGTCGTGCTTGGCGATGCCGGCCCGCGGCTGGAAGGTGCCGCCCAGGACCGGATAGCGGGTGCGGGAGGAGACGTTGAGGATGGGGCAGACCTTGGCGACCTCGTCCGGCTCCAGCCACTCCGCGTCGACCCCGTTGAGGCGGTTGGCGCCCACGCGGCGCATGCCCTCGCGGACGTCCTGGAGGGTGTGCGCGAGGTTGAGGACGCCGCGCTGGCTGAACAGGAAGTCGTAGTCCAGTTCCTCCGGGAGGCGCTCCCACAGCTTGAGCGCGTGTTCGTAGATCGCCGCGCTCTCGTCCCACAGGTAGTTGGAGCGGATGATCGTGGTGTTGCGGGCCATGTTGCCGCCGGCCAGCCAGCCCTTCTCCAGGACGGCGACCTTGGTGATGCCGTGGTTCTTGGCGAGGTAGTAGGCGGTGGCCAGGCCGTGTCCGCCCGCGCCGACGATGACGACGTCGTACGAGGAGCGCGGGTCGGGGTTGCGCCACAGGAAGTCCGGGTGCTCCGGCAGCGGCGTGCTGGTCATGCCGCGTCTCCGTTCAGGTGGGGGTAGAGGGGGAACGCGGCGGCGAGCTTCTCGACCCGGGCGCGCAGTTCGTCGTCGGGCTCGCCCTTGAGGGCCTCGGCGATGATGTCGGCGACCTGCCGGAACTCCGGTGTCCCGAAGCCTCGTGCGGCCAGGGCCGGGGTGCCGATCCGCAGGCCCGAGGAGACCATCGGCGGGCGCGGGTCGAACGGCACCGCGTTGCGGTTGACGGTGATGCCGACGCGGTGCAGCCGGTCCTCGGCCTGCTTCCCGTCGAGCGCGGAGTTCCGCAGGTCGACGAGGACCAGGTGGACTTCGGTGCCGCCGGTCAGCACGGTGATCCCGGCTTCGGCCACATCGTCGGACAGCAGCCGGCCGGCCAGGATGCGGGCGCCGTCCAGGGTGCGCCGCTGGCGCTCCCTGAACTCCTCGCCCGCCGCCACCTTGAAGGCCACCGCCTTCGCCGCGATGACATGCTCCAGCGGGCCGCCCTGCTGGCCCGGGAAGACCGCGGAGTTGATCTTCTTGGCCAGGCCCGCACGGCTGAGGACGACTCCGCCGCGCGGACCGCCGAGAGTCTTGTGCGTGGTGGTGGTGACGACGTCGGCGTACGGCACCGGGTTCGGGTGCAGGCCCGCGGCCACCAGCCCGGCGAAGTGCGCCATGTCCACCATCAGGTAAGCGCCCACCGCGTCGGCGATCCGCCGGAACGCCGCGAAGTCCAGGCGGCGGGGATACGCCGACCAGCCGGCGACGATCATCTTGGGCCGGTGGGCGAGGGCGAGCTGTTCGACCTCGTCCATGTCGATCCGCAGGTCGGACTCGCGCACGTGGTAGGGCACGACGTCGTACAGCCTACCGGAGTAGTTGACGCGCATGCCGTGGGTGAGGTGCCCGCCGTGCGCCAGGTCGAGGCCGAGGATCGTGTCGCCGGGCTCCAGCAGTGCGAACATCGCGGCCGCGTTGGCCTGGGCGCCCGAGTGCGGCTGCACGTTCGCGGCCTCGGCGCCGAACAGCTCCTTCACCCGGTCGATGGCCAGCTGCTCGACGACGTCCACGTGTTCGCAGCCGCCGTAGTAGCGGCGGCCCGGGTAGCCCTCGGCGTACTTGTTGGTCAGGACCGAGCCCTGGGCCTCCATGACCGCGGCCGGGGCGAAGTTCTCCGAGGCGATCATCTCGAGGGTCGACCGCTGGCGGTGCAGCTCGGCTGCCACCGCGGCGGCGACCTGGGGGTCGAGCTCGCTGAGCGGAGCGGAGAGGCGGGTGAACGTGCTGGTCGACGAGGGCGTTGCCATCTGTGCACCATCCTGAGAGCCAACTGGTGAGCAACTGATATATCAGCGTCTGCGGTAAAGTATGCGAGCTTGCAGGACAGGTCAAGGGGGCCCTATGCGGAACGTGGCGACCGAGCCCGTGACCGGCGAGGAGGTCTCGCTGGCGGAACGCGCCTACCGGGCCATCCGCGACCGGCTCGTCATGCTCGAGATCCGCCCGGGCGCGCCGATCAACGAGGAGCAACTGGCACAGTCCCTCGGCGTCGGCCGTACTCCGGTGCGTGAGGCACTCAAGCGGCTTCAGTACGAGCGCCTCATCACGGCCTACCCGCGACGCGGGACCTTCGCCACCGACGTCAACATCACCGACCTGGCCCATATCTCCGAGGTGCGCCAGGAACTGGAACCCCTGGCCGCGTCCCAGGCGGCACGGCGGGCCACGGCCGCCGACCGGGCGGCCCTGACGGCACTGCGACGGCAGCTGGAGCCCGCGGACTCCCGCCGGCCCGACGCCGCCGAACTCATGCGCCTGGATCTCCAGGTCCACCGCGCCGTCTACGCCGCCACGCACAACCCGTACCTGGAGGACACCCTCGTCCGCCACGACAACCTGGCCACCCGCATCTGGTGTCTGTTCGTCGACCGGCTGTCCGACATGGCGGGCCACGTCGACGAGCACGGACCGCTGATCGAGGCGATCGTCGCGGGTGACGCCGACAAGGCGGCACAGCTCGCCCGCGACCATGTCGAGGGCTTCGAGCGCGCCATTCGCGCCGCCATCTGAATTCCCCCGCCTCAGCTGGGGGGAGGGGTCAGAGGATGCTGTCGATGAAGGTGCGCGTCGACTCGTGCACGGGGGCGTCGATGACCTGGGACGGCGGGCCCTTCTCGACGAGCCGGCCCTCGGACATGAAGACCACCTCGTCGGCGACGCCACGGGCGAACCCGATCTCATGGGTGACGACCATCATCGTCATGCCGCTGGTCGCCAGCCGCTTCATCACGTTCAGTACCTCGCCGACCAGTTCGGGGTCCAGGGCCGAGGTCGGCTCGTCGAAGAGCATGACGCTGGGCTTCATGACCAGCGCCCGCGCGATCGCCACGCGCTGCTGCTGGCCGCCCGAGAGGGTGCTGGGGTAGACGTCGGACTTGTGGGCCATACCCACCTCCTCCAGCGCCTGCATCGCGTCGGCCACGGCCTCGGCCTTGTTGACGCCCTTGACGCGGCGCGGTGCCTCGATGAGGTTCTCCAGCACGGTCATGTGCGGAAAGAGGTTGTACGCCTGGAAGACCATGCCGGTCCTGGTGCGCTGCCTCGCGATGGCCGAGGGCGACAACTCGTGCAGCTTGTCGCCCTTGATGCGGTAGCCGATCACCTCGCCGTCCACGACGACGGTGCCGCGTGAGGGGCGTTCGAGGTGGTTGACACAGCGCAGCATGGTGCTCTTGCCCGAGCCGGAGCGGCCGAGGATGACGACCACCTGGCCTCGGCGCACCTCCAGGTCGACGCCCTTGAGGACCTCGACCGCACCGAAGCTCTTGTGGAGGTCGATGATCCGGACGATGGGATCGGCCGTCGAGGTGTCGGTGCCGTCGGGCGCGGATGTCGTTGCGCTCATCGGATCCTCACCAGTCCTTTCGTTACGCCGGATTCGGGTTGTCGTTCGGCTGGGACCGCCGCGAGAGCCGGGAGCCGAGCGAGCGGAGCTTGGCGAGTTGGCCGGACCGCTGCCCGCCGATGTGGACACCGCGCCCGTAGTGACGCTCGATGTGGCTCTGGGCGTAGGACAGCACCGTGGTGCACACCAGGTACCAGATCGAGATCACGACGAGCAGCGGGATCGTGCGGAAGTTCTGTGAGTAGATCAACTGCGCCGAGTACAGCAGGTCGGCGAGGGCGATGATGCTCACCAGCGAGGAGTGCTTGAGCATGCCGATGACCTGGTTGCCGGTGGGCGGGACGATCACCCGCAGGGCCTGGGGCAGGACCACCCGGTAGAAGGTCAGCCAGCGGTTCATGCCGAGCGCGATGGCCGCCTCGCTCTGGTGCCTGGGCACCGAGAGCAGGCCACCGCGCACGATCTCGGCCATGTAGGCCGACTCGTTCAGGGTCAGGCCGATGATGGCGACGGCCCACAGGTTCAGCACGCTGTTGGTGGCCGCGCCGACGAGCTCAGGGCCGCCGAACGGCACGGTGAGCGACAGACGGGGGTAGAGGGCCGAGAGGTTGAACCAGAAGATCAGCTGGACCAGGAGCGGTGTCCCCCGGAAGAACCACAGGTAGGCGCCCGAGAGGGAGGAGAGGACCCGGTTCTCCGACATCCGGCAGGCGGCCAGGACGATGCCCAGGATGATGCCCAGGGTCATGGACACCCCGGTGAGGATCAGTGTGGTGCGAAGGCCCGCCATGATCTCGGGGTTGAACAGGTAGTCCCGGACGACCGGCCACTCGAAGTTGGCGTTGGTCATCATGGAGTAGCCCAGATTCGCCGCGACGAGGAGCACGAGCAGGGCGGCGAGGCGCCGGCCGGGATGCCGCATCGGCACGAGTTCCGAGGGCGGGGTGGTGGACGGGTCGACGCGTGCCGGGTCCATGACGGGGGCCGCCTTCATCAGTTGCTCCCCGTCGCGGGAAGGATCTCGGCCTTCTTGATCAGCCCCTGTCCTGCGTTGAACTCGTCGAGGATCTTCTGCAGTTCACCGTTGTCGATCAGGTGGTCGGTGGCCGCCTGGACGGCCTTGGCGAACTGTGCGGTATCGCTGTTGCGCGCCAGCACCATGCCGGTCTTGTACTTGGGGGCCCAGTCCAGCTCGACCAGCTTGAACTGGTTCTTGGCCTGGCTCATCACATAGGCGACCTGGCTCGCGCTGCTGACCGCCGCGTCGACCCGGCCGCCTCGCAGAGCGAGGTTGACGTTGGCCTGCGAGTCGAAGGTCTTGACGGTGATGGCGTCCTTGCCGGCGCTCTCGCACTTGTCCGCGAGCTTCGCGGCCAGCGCCGCCTCCGCGGAACCGAGCGATGCGGCCAGGGTGTGACCGCAGAGGTCCGTCTCGGTGGCGGCGCTGGTTATCGCGCTGCCGGCTGGGACCATGAGGGCGTCGCTCGACGAGTGGTTGGTCACGAACGTGACGGTCGCGGTGCGCTCGTCCGTCGCGTAGATCTCCCCGGTCGCGGCGTCGTAACGGCCCGCCTGGAGTCCGGCGATGATGCCGTTGAACGGGGCGATCTTGATCTGGACCTTCAGGCCCAGGACCGCGGCGATCCGACGCACGTTCTCGATGTCCCAGCCGGTGGGAGTCGCCCCGTCGGCGGGCTCGATCACCGCGGGTGGGTAGGTGGCGGCGGCGATCGAGTCGACCTTCTTGGACGCGTTGTCCGCCGCGGTCGTGGACGAACCGGTGGTGGACGAACCGGTGGCGGACGACCCGCACGCCGCCGTCGACCCGAGGAGGGCGACGGATCCGGCCATCGCCCCGAAGCGAACCAGACGTGAATCGCGTAGACGCTTCATGACTCTCCCTGTGGCTGAAATGCCTGAGCGGATTAATCACGACATGGGCCCTGTTCCGGAAGTCTTCAGGGCTGGGTGATGGCAGGTAACTTCGCACCTTCATCGAGGCCTGACAAGATGTGATCACAGATCAATTTTGGTTCGACACTTGTGACACATGCTCTGACCTGGGAAAAGCTTCCGGTAACGAATTTGACAAGCGAGCGCGGGGGAGATCACACCCCGATCGCACCGCTCGCCCGTCCGGCCGCACGGGTCGTCGTGACGCGTAGCAAGCCGGCAATCGACCGGTGATCAGCGGAGCTGAACATGGCCGGCACGCATCGCCGCGCCACGGGGTGACCGGGGCCGCCGCTCAGTCCGTCGCGGCGTCTATCGCGACACCAGCTGCGCCTTGATCCGATCGGTGGCGTTGGCCAGTGACTCGTTGTTGATGGCGGCCGCCGCCTCGGCGTCGTGCGCGTGGGCCGCCTTGAGCAGCTGCTCCTGGTAGCGCCACAGCGCGTCGTCGTCGCGTGCGTCGAGGGAGGCCCGGGCGCCGACGATCTTGTAGGCGCGGCAGTGCTGCCACAGGGTGCGGATGGTGTTCAGGAGCACGGGATTGCCGGCGGCCTCGTACAGGATCGTGAGGAGGGCCTCGTCGTGGTCGAGGTACGGGACGACGGCGCCTTCGGTGATCGCGCGCCGCATCAGCTCGAACTCCTCACGCATGCGGGCGACGTCGGCCTCCCCGATGCGCTCGGCACCGCGGCGCGCTGCCGCGACCTCCAGGATCTGCCGGGTGTCGTAGATGTGGAGCAGTTCGGCGAGGTGCTGGCCCTTCACCACCGAGCCCTTGTGCGGAACGCGCTCGGCGAAGCCGGCTTCCTCCAGGCGGCGGATCGCCTCACGGACCGGCATCACGCTGGTGCCGACCTCGGCGGCGAGATCGCGGATGCGCAAGCGGTAGCCGGCGGGATACTCGCCGCTGGTGATCGCCTCGTGCAGCACCGCGTACACCTGGTCGGTCATGGAGGGCGCCGGCTCGACACGTTTGGACATACGCACGACTGAATCATAAACAGCCTGGTCGGCGGCAGGGGTTCGACGAAGGCTCACGTCCCGCACACCCCCGGCTGTGCCATCCGGAGGGACACCGTGTTCGAGAACGTCACCTGAACTCCGCTCCGACCCATTGTGTGATCTGTGATCACATCCTATGGTGGCGGACAGCCGAGGCGAGACCGGAGCTCCCTCGGGCATCGCGTGACGACACTCCCCACCTGGTCGACACGCCGGCCCGCAGGCCGAGTCGGTGCCGGGCACCCGGCACCGACACAGACACATCAACTCCCACCTGGCCCGGACCTACCCTTGAAGGGTGAGTCCGGGAACCGCTCCCGGAGGCTGTGATGACCGCTCGCACAGGACCGATCGCAGGAAACCGACTCGATGACGCGCCCCTGTCGCGCTTCCACAAGAAGCTGGCGCTGTACTCCTCCGGGGGCCCGTTCCTCGACGGCTACGTCCTGAGCATCATCGGTGTCGCCATGGTCCAGATCACGCCCCAACTCGACCTGTCCGACTCCGCGCAGGGCCTGATCGGCGCGTCCGCGCTCATCGGCATCTTCCTCGGCGCCTTCGCCGGCGGCCGGCTCACCGACAGGTTCGGCCGGCAGGCCCTCTACACCATCGACCTGATCGCCATCATCGTCTGCTCCGTCGCCCAGTTCTGGGCCACCGACCCGGTGTGGCTGTTCGTCCTGCGCCTGCTGATCGGCATGGCGGTCGGCGCGGACTACCCCATCGCCACGTCACTGCTTGCCGAGTTCACCCCACGCCGCCACCGGGGACCGCTCCTGGGCGGCCTGGTCGTGATGTGGTTCTTCGGCGCGGCCGTGGCGTACATCGTCGGCGAGATCCTGCTGACGACCGGCGACGACGGATGGCGGTGGATGCTGGCCAGCGCCGCGCTGCCCGCCACGGTCATCGTGCTGCTGCGCCTCGGCACCCCCGAGTCCCCGCGCTGGCTGGCGAACAAGGGACGCACGGAGGAGGCCGAGGCCGTCCTCAAGCAGGTCTACGGCCCCGACGTGACCATCGCCGACCTGCCGGACGAGACGGAGCAGCGCGAGAACGTCGACCTCAGGGCGATCCTGCGCTCCGGCTACGGCGGACGGATGCTCTACATCACGGTCTTCTGGACGTGTTCCATCATTCCGCTCTTCGCCATCTACGCCTTCGGCCCGAAGATCCTGGACGCGCTGCGACTGGAGGGAGACCTGGCCAACGTCGGCGAGGCCCTGATCACCGTCATGTTCCTCATCGGCTGTGTGATCGCCCTGCTCTGCGTCAACCGCATGGGCCGACGTCCCCTGGTCATCCACAGCTTCGTCTGGTCGGGCCTGGCCCTGCTGCTGCTCGGCATCTTCCCCGACGCCCCCTCGGGCGTGGTCATGACCCTCTTCGCCCTGTACGCCATCATCATCGGCGGCACCCAGATCCTGCAGTGGGTCTATCCGAACGAGCTGTTCCCGACCGAGGTACGCGGCTCCGCGGTCGGCCTGGCCTCCTCCGCCAGCCGGATCGGCGCCGCCGTCGGCACCTATCTCGTCCCGATGGCCCTGACCGGCTGGGGCGTCGGCGGCACCATGCTCGCGGCCGCCGCCATCAACGCCGTCGGCGCCGTCGTCTCCGTGCTGTGGGCACCCGAGACACGCGGCATGGCGTTGCACGAAGCCGCCGCACTGACACCTCGCCCCACACCTGTCGACAGCCCCCTGGGCGTCTGACCGGCCGACCCCGCCTGTCGGGGCCGGATCTTCCGTGCACGAACTTGTCACCCGTGAACCCGCAGGAGGGTACCGATGAAAGACGTAGTGATCGTGGGAGGCGGTATCGCGGGGCTGGCCGCGGGCTGGCGACTGCGGCACCGGGACACGCTCCTGCTCGAATCCGAGGGACGGGTCGGCGGACGCATCCGGTCGGAACGCCGCGGACCGTACTGGCTCAACTGGGGCGGACACGTCTACGCCGGCGGGAACTCGGCGACGTCGTGGCTGCTGAACAACACCGGCGTCGACTCCATAGCGGTGCCCGGCTCACTGGCCGGTCTGTCCATGAACGGCAAACTGCTGCTCAAGGGCCGGGTGGAGAGCTACCCGTTCCGCATCCCGATGCCGATGTCGGCCCGCGTCGGCATGGTCAGGGCGGGCGCCAAGGTCGCCCTGTCGGTGGCCCGCTACGCCCGCATCGTGCAGCGGCGACGGGGCGAGACCGAGGCCCAACGCCAGCAGCGGGTCTACGACTTCATGAACGACCGTTCCTTCAAGGACTTCATCGGTGACCTGCCCGAGGACGCCGAAGCCCTGTTCAAGCCCACCGTGACCCGCTCCGCCGCCGACATCGACCAGCTCTCGGCCGGCGCGGGCGTCGGCTACTTCAGCCTGGTGTGGAACATCGGCGCCGGCCTCTCGGAGAGCATCCTCGGCGGCCCGTCCACGCTCACCGAGAGCATCGCCGCGGCCCTGTCGGACCGGGTACGGCTGAACGCGACCGTCGACGAGATCGTCCAGAAGAAGGACTCCGCCGTCGTCCGCTACCGGGAGGACGGCGTGGAGAAGGAGGCCGAGGCCCGCTGCGTCGTCCTGGCCACGCCCGCGACCGTCAGCCACCGGGTCGCCGTCGACCTCGACCGCGATGTCCGCGAGGCCCTGTCGAAGATCGTCTACGGCCCTTACGTGAGCGCGGCGTTCCTCACCAACGAGACCGAACGCCAGGTCTGGGACGACGCCTACGGCATCGCGACACCGAAGCGGTCCTTCAACGTCGTGCTGAACATGTCGAACGTCGTGCACGGCTACGAGCGGGAGCGCCGGCCCGGCAGCAGCATCATGACCTTCTCGCCGGGCAGTCTGGCGCGCGAACTGCTGGAGCACGACGACGACAAGATCCGCCGGATCTACCTCGACGACCTGGACCAGGTCCTGCCCGGCTCCGCCGAAAACGTCGTGGAGGCCGAGATCCAGCGCTGGCCCACGGGCGCGCCGTACTGCTTCCCCGGCCGCGGCGGGCTCCAGCAGACCCTGACCCGCCGCACCGGACGGGTCCTCCTGGCCGGCGACTACCTCGGCACCCTCTACACCGAGACCGCGATCCAGACCGGCCTGTCGGCGGCGCAGGAGGCCCAGAGCCTGCTGGCCACCGACCGGCAGACCGCGCGGCACGGCCTGGCGCCGGTCGATCTCGCGTCGTAGGACCACTGCTCACCCCTAAGGAGACCCAAGAATGTCCTCACAGCTGAGCGGTGTGCTGACCGCCCTCGCCTCACCGTTCGCGCCGGACGGACGGATCGACGACAAGACACTGCGCCGCCTGGTCGACCGCAGCGTCGACGGCGGGGTCGACGGAGTCGTCGCCTGCGGATCCACGGGCGAGTTCGCCGCGATGAGCGGCGCGGAACGGCGCCAGGTGGTCGAGACCGTCGTCGACCAGGCGGCCGGACGCGTCCCGGTCATCGCCCAGACCGGTGCGGTGAGCACCCGGGAGGCGATCGAACTCTCCCGCCACGCACAGGCCGCCGGAGCATCGATCCTGATGGTGGTCACCCCGTACTACGAGCCGCTCACGCTCGACGAGACCCTGCGCTACCTGCGCACCGTCGCCGACGCCGTGGACATTCCGATCATGCTCTACAACCTGCCCGGCGCCACCGGCGTCAATCTCTCCCCGGAGACCGTCGGACAGCTCGCCCGCGAGGTCGACAACATCCAGTACATCAAGGACACCAGCGCCGACATGGCTCAGGCCGGGCAGCTGATCCACCGCTACGGCGACGTCATCTCCACCTTCATCGGCTGGGACAGCCTCCTCCTCCAGGCACTCTCGGAGGGCGCCGCCGGTGTCATGGCGGGCACCGCGAATGTCATGCCTGCCGAACTCGTCTCGGTCCACCGCGCGTTGCGCGAGGGCGACCTCGACCGGGCGCGGACCGAATGGGCCCGGATCTATCCGCTGATGGACGCGATCATGTCCGCCCCGTTCATCCCGGCGGTCAAGGCCGCCCTGAACGCGCTCGGCATCCCCGTGGGCCCGCCCCGCGAGCCGCTGCTCGGCCTCGACGCCGCCACCACCGCCGGGATCACCTCTCTCATCGAGAAGCTTCCCCAGCTGTCGGCGTCACGGTGACGGAAGGCCGCCCGTCGTGAGATTCCTCGACGAGCACGACGTCCGTTCCGTGTTCGACATCGACACCGCTGTCGCCTCGCAACGGACGGCGTTCATCGCACTCGCGAGGGGAGAGGCGTGGCAGCCGGAGAAGATCCTCGGCGGCCACGCCGACGATCCCGACACCGTCTTCTGCTACGCCTCCCGCCTGGACCGCACGAGCGGCCCCGTCTGCAAGTTCGGGAGCGTCAACCCTGGGAACGCGGCCACGGACCGGCCGACCGTCAACGCCGTGGTCGTCGTGCTCGACCCCCGCACCGGCGTCCCCCTGGCCTTCATGGACGGCACCGCGCTCACCACGCTGCGCACCGCCGCCGCCAGCGCGGTCGCGGTCCAGGCCCTGGCTAGGAAAGAGGCCACCCGCCTCCTCGTCCTGGGATCAGGCGTACAGGGGCAGGCGCATGTCGCGGCACTCCAGCACGACAGGACCTATGACCGGACCGAGGTGTGGTCGCCGCGCCGGTCCTCGCTCGACGCCTGCGTCGGCCGCCTGCGCGAACAGGGCCTCGACGCCGAACCGGTGGAATCCCTGAACGACGCGATCGCCGAGGCGGACATCGTCGTCTGCGCCACCTTGGCCACCGAACCGCTGTTCACCGCAGACCAGTTGAGACCCGGTGCGACGGTCGTCGCGATCGGATCCTTCGACCGGCACCGCCGCGAGATCGGCCCCGACGTCCTCGACGCCAGCAGCCACGTCGTCGTCGACCACGCACCGACGGCGCGACAGAACTGCGGTCCGATCGTCGCCGACAGGGCGCGGGCCGGCACAGCGGAGCCGGCACTCCTCGAACTCGGGCGGGTCCTGACCGGCCACGAGACCGTTCGCGGCGGCGATGACGACATCGTGACGTACATCAGCGCAGGCCTCGGCGTCCAGGACGCGGCAGCGGCCTGGAGCGTCCACCAGCGGGCCGAAGCACTCGGCATCGGCCGCAGCGCCGACTGGCCGGCCCCCACCCCACCCGACCACGGCCCACCCGCACCCGAGTACAG
>NZ_JABERD010000051.1 GCF_013044505.1 Streptomyces sp. S3(2020)
GGTTGCCGCCCGCGGGCCAGGCGTGGAACGTGCCGTTGGCGTCGGCCCAGCCCTGCTGGCCCGTCGCGAGGTTGGTGCCGAGGTTGTAGACGTAGACCGCGTCGCCGCGGCCGGAGTTGTTGGTGAGCTTCAGGGGGATCGTGGCCGGCACCGCGCCGCTCGCGGGCCGCGCCGCTCCGAGCGCCAGCAGTCCGCCGAGCAGGGTGGCCGCGGCGGCTGTGGCGAGGAGTTGGTGCCTGAGTCGTCCGAGCACTCTCCACCTCCGGGTGTGGGGGACATGGATGGGTGGATTGGTCCGTACCAGTCTTGAGAGCGCTCTCAGAGTTGCGCTGCGACGCGGGCATGTCAATGACATCGACAGAACTCGGGTGCCCGTGAAGATCACGGACACCCGAGTCGGAACGCGTGGTTCAGAACGTGCGCTTCACGACGTGCGTTTCAGAACGTGCGCTTCAACAGATCGAGCAGCGCCGCCCAGTGCCGCTCGTCGCCCTCGCGGTGGTACGCGGCGGTGTCGGCCTGGGTGAAGCCGTGGTGCGCGCTCGGGTAGACCTCGCAGACGTGCCGTACGCCCGCCTTGGTGAACGTGTCCTCCAGGAGCTGGATCTGCTCCGGCGGCAGCGAGGGGTCCTCGTCGGCGTGGCCGAAGTACAGCTCGGCGGTGATGTGTTCGGCCACCAGGTGCGGGCTGTCCGGGGCGTCGGTCGCCAGGCGCCCGCCGTGGAAGCCGGCCGCGGCCGCGACCCGGTCCGGGTAGGTGCCCGCGGTGAGCAGGGAGAGCCGGGCGCCCATGCAGTAGCCGGTCAGCGCCACGGGTCCGTCGGCGGCGAGCGGACTGGCGGCCAGCCACTCCAGGTAGGCGCCGGCGTCGCGCATCGCGAGCTCCGGGGTCAGGGACTGCATGACCGGGCCGATGCTGTCCCAGAGGTCGGGCCGGCTGTGGGTGTCGATGAACTCGGGCAGCTCGAAGACGGGTGAGCGCCCGTGACGGTAGAAGACATTGGGGACGAGCACCGTGTAGCCGGCCCCGGCGAGCCGGTCGGCCATCGCCCTCAGGTGCGGGCGCAGGCCGAAGGCGTCCTGGTAGAGCAGGACGCCCGGGTGGGCAAGGCCGTCGCCGGGGTGGGCGAGGTAGGCGTCGGCGACACCGTCCTCGGTGGGGATGTCGACGGATGTTCCCTGGACGGAGGTCATGGGGGCTGCCTCTCTGCGCAATGGACGGCGCGTGGTTCACCGGCCCGGGAAGGTGGGGCCGCCGATATGGTTTCACCCGCCATCCAACTGTGTCGCGGCGCCCCCTGGGCCCTATTCGAACCGGGTCGTGTCGCCCGCTCCGTGCCGGATGATCTCCGCCTCGCCGTTCGAGAAGTCGATGACCGTCGTCGGCTCGGTGCCGCACTCGCCGGAGTCGACCACCGCGTCCAGCACATGGTCGAGCCGGTCCTTGATCTCCCAGCCCTGGGTCAGCGGCTCGTCCTCGTCGGGCAGCAGCAGCGTGCTGGACAGCAGCGGCTCCCCGAGCTCGGTGAGCAGGGCCTGCGTGACCACATGGTCGGGGATACGCACCCCGACCGTCTTCTTCTTGGGGTGCTGGAGCATCCGCGGCACCTCCCTCGTCGCCGGGAGGATGAAGGTGTAACTGCCCGGCGTCGACGCCTTGATCGCGCGGAACACGTCGTTGTCGACCCGTACGAACTGGCCGAGCTGCGCGAAGTCCTGGCAGACGAGGGTGAAGTGGTGCCGGTCGTCCAGCTTGCGGATCGTCCGGATCCGGTCGATGCCGTCACGGCTGCCCAGCTTGCAGCCGAGCGCGTAGCAGGAGTCCGTCGGATACGCGATGAGCGCCCCGTCGCGGATGCTGTCGGCGACCTGGGAGATGGTGCGCGGCTGGGGGTTGTCGGGGTGCACGTCGAAGTACTTCGCCATCTGCCGAGCTTATGCCGTCCCGGGACGGCGGCGACGCAGGCCCCGGCCACCGGTCCGCCCGTCCCACCGGTCCGCCCGTCCCACCGCCCGGGGCGGGAAGACCCCAGGCCATCGGTGAGGTAACGTCCCGGACCACTGTGCCGAGGTCGATGCGAGGGACGAGGAGACGGGTGCCGTGGCTGGCAGAGGGGACGGTCCGGTGAAGGGCGCCGACGCGCCGTGGGCGGAGGAACTGCTCGACCATCTGCGGCCCACCGGACGGGACGTCCGCCGGATCGTCGCCTGGCTCGCGGACGGCGTGGACGGGACGGCCGCCCTCCAGGACGCCGATGGCGCCCTGCTCGCCGGAACCCGGGTCCCGCTCGACGAGGACCTGGTCGCCGAGATCATCGCGGGCCGGATCGCCTCCGCCGCCTGGGAGGGCGAGGGACGCCACCAGCGCCTGGTCAGGGTGGAGCAGCCGCACTCCGCGACGGCGGGCGTGCTGGCCGTGTCCCGGCCGGCGCCGTTCGACCGGCGGGCCGCCGACATGCTGACGCACACCGCCCAGGTCGTCGAACTCCTGCTCAGGGCACGCGAGACGACCACCGCCGGGCTCCGGCTCGCACAGGCCACCGCCGACCTGCGGCTGGCGATCCTGCAACTGCTGATGGTGGAGGACATCGTCTCCGCGCGCCGCGTCGCCGCGGGCCTGTGGCCGGGGCTGCTCGACACGGACTCCGCGTGCGTCTACGTCGTGGAAGGCACCGTCGACAAGCGCGACCGGCTGGCCGAGGAGTGCGCGGACGCCACCGAGGATCAGGCACTGGTCGTGCGCTGCCCGGCCGTGGACCGGCATGTGATCGTCCTGATCCCCGACGAGACCGCCGCCCGGGAGCTGCGCTCACTGGTCGAAGGGCGCCCCGACACCTTCATCGGCGGCAGCTCCCGGCAGACCCTGGCCCGGACCGCCACCGCCTACGGACAGGCCGTCAGCGCCCTCGCCGTCGCCCACTTCCGGCCCGACAACGCCGCGGTCTACGCCGAGCGCACCCACCCCGAACGCCTCATGGACCCGGCGCTCCTGCACACCTGGACCGCGGACCTGCTGCGCCCGCTCGACGTACTGGCCCACCACACCCACGGTGAACTCCTCGCCACCACCCGGCTCGGCCTGGAGTTCACCGCCGTCAGCGCGGCCAAGGTCCTGGGCGTCAGCCGCAACACCGTGCGCGCCCGCATGGACCGCGTGGAGGGGCTGCTCGGCACGGACTTCTCCGACCTCACCGCCCGTGCCCTGGTCCACCTGGCACTGAACACCCAGGCCGGCATGGAACAGCGGCCCGGCACGGAGCGGTCGGCGCCCGTCCCGCTCGGGGACGTGCTGTCCGGGCCCGCCCTGCGCACCTGGGCCCTGGACCTGCTGGGCCGCCTCGACCCGGACGCCCGCGATCTGCGCCGCACCCTGCGCACCTGGATCGCCGCCGGCGGGAACTCCGAGCGGACCGCGCAGGCTCTCGGCGTCCACGCGCAGACCGTGCGCGAACACGTCCGCAGTGCGGAGCCCGTCCTGGAACGGCAGCTGCTGGCCGCGGGGAGCGATCTCTACGAGGTCGTCCTGGCCCATCTGGCGACAGGAGAGCTGGAACCACCCCGGCTGGCCGCGTAGAAAACGTGCCATTCGGACTCACCTGTGCACAAGTGAGTCCTCAGGGCCCCCGGGCGGGCACCGCTGCGGTTCACAACCGCTCCCTTGTTCACGTAAGTTCGACGGGCCGCAGGGGCACGACCGGAACGGGGGACCGGTCCTGCCCCTGTTCGCGTTGTCAGCCGTGCGGCCGCACCGGCACCTCCTGCCAGCCGAACGCGATGAACGACGGCACCTGCCGCAGCTCCTCCTCGCCGACCGCGAGACGCAGGTCGGGGAAGCGGTCGAAGAGGGCGGGCAGCGCCGTCAGGGCCTCCACCCGGGCGAGCGGTGCGCCGATGCACCGGTGCACGCCCATCCCGAACGCCAGATGGTCGTCCGCCCCGCGCGCGGCGTCGAAGGAGTCCGCGTCCGGTCCGTAGTGGGCGGGGTCGAGCCCGGCGGCGGCGAAGGTCGTGATGATGGCGTCGCCCGCCGGGACGGTCACCTCGCCGACCTTGACGTCACTGACCGCGAACCGCAGCGGCAGCGAGGCGATGGAGGGCTGCAGCCGCAGCGTCTCGTCGACGACGGCGTCCCAGCCGATCCGCCCGGCCCGCACCGCGGCCAGCTGCTCCGGGTGCAGCAGCAGGGCGACGACCGCGTTGCCGATGAGGTTGACGGTCGTCTCGAAGCCGGCGCCGATGACCAGCAGCAGCGTGTACAGCAGCTCCTCGTCGCTGAGCCGGTCCCCGTCCTCGTCCCGGACCCGGATCAGCTCGGTGGTCAGGTCGTCGCCGGGGTGTTCGCTGCGGTGGGCGATCAGCGCGGGAAGCACCGTGCCGATCTGCCGCTGCACGAATGCCGCGTGCTCGGGCGTCGGGTCGGACGTGTCCATGATGGCCGCTATCATCCGCGCCGTGTCGGCCACCAACTCGTCGGGGACACCGAAGAGTTCGCAGATGATCCGCATCGGCAGCGCATGGGCGAGGGCCGCGCGCAGGTCGATCACCTCGGCGTCGTCCGCGGCCACCGCGTCGAGCAGCTCCGCCGTGATCGCCTCCACCCGGGAGCGCATCGACTCGGTGCGCCGGTGGGTGAAGCTCGGCGCCACCAGCTTGCGCAGCCGCGTGTGGTCGGCGCCGTAGGTGGAGAGCATGTTGACCACGCCGATCCAGCCGAGGACCCAGCCCCACGAAGGGTGTTCGCCGAGCTCGGGCCAGAGCCGCCAGTGCAGCCGCGGGTCCTTGCTGACCCGCGGGTCGAGGATGAGCTCCTTGAGCGTGTCGTAGTTCGTGGGCGCCCAGGCGGGGATACCGCCGGGAAGCTCGACGGGGACGATCGGGCCGAGGGCGCGCAGCCGGGCGCATTCGGCCGCGATGTCGGATCCGAACGGGTCGATGACAAAGCGGTCGATGCGGTCGGTCACGGTCACGACGGATCTCCAGGCTGGTCGGGGGAGCGAGGGCTGAACCTGACGGGCAGCGCCGTCAGCGAACGGTGGAACGGGCCCGGCCGCCAGGAGAGTCGCTCGCGCGGCAGCACGGGTTCGAGGTCGGGCAGCCACTGGGTGAGCCGCTCGATCGCCTCGGTGGCGATGAGCAGCGTGTGCTGCTTGACCGGGCAGGCGTGCGGGCCGGCCGACCAGGACAGGTGCGAGGCGTCCTTGGGGTGGCGGCCCTCGACGACCTCCCGCTCGGCGAAGTACGCGAGCGCCCCGTACGACACCACGACCGGCACCGCCGCCCTGATCCACGTTCCATGGAAGGTCATCGGCCGACGAGCGTAGTGGACGCCGTAGTTCGCGAGCGGGGTCTCGTGGTGCAGCACCTCGACCACGGCGTCCATGACCGGACGGGCGCCGTTGGTGAGGGTGGAGTAGTAGACCGGGTTGCCGAGGATGCGGGACAGCGCGTTGGACACCAGGTTCGCGGTCGGCTCGTGGCCGGCGCCGAGGGTGAGGAACACCTGCCAGGTGACCTCCTCCGGGGTGAGCCCCGCCGGGTGGTCCAGGAGGTGGCTGGGCAGGTCGTCGCCGCGCCGCTCGGCCTTGGCGGCGATCAACTCCAGTACGTAGCCGCCGAACTCGGCCTCGCCCGCCGCCGCCTGGGCGCCGCCCTCCATCATCTTGCCGAGCGCCTGGTTGAGCCGCTCGCTCTGGCTGTCGGGCAGCCCGAAGAGGCTGTTGAAGACCAGGGCCATCAGCGGCCGGGCGAACTCGCCCACCAGATCGGCCTCGCCCTGCGGTCCGATCCGGCTGACCAGCAGATGCACCGCCCGGTGCACGCGGGCCCGCAGGTCGTGGGGCTCGACCAGGTCGAAGGTGTCGATCAGCGTGGTGCGGTAGCGGGCGTGGGCGGCGCCGTCCGCGAACAGGGAGTTGGGGCGCCAGCGCATCATGCCGAGCACGGGCGAGTCGTCGGCGACCGTCGACTCCCACGGCCGCGGGTCGTGCGAGAACGTCTCCGCGTCGTGCAGCAGTTCCAGCGCGGCCCGCCGGTCGGTGACGACGTACGCGGGCACTCCCGGCGCCAACTCCGCCCAGCCGACCGGGCCCTGGGCCCGCAGGTCGTCGTAGTAGCGGTAGGGGTCGAGGGCGAACCCGTCCTCCCACAGCCGCACGGGCGCGGAGCGGGAGAAGTCCTGACGGGCAGGGGGATAGGTGGTCACCGGCTCTCCGAAGGGTCGCGGTCGATGAGGTGCTGGACCAGCGTGAGCAGGGCGTCGATCGAGGAGTTCGGGTCCCGCGCGTCACAGGTGACCATCGGGGTGCCCGGCTCCAGGTCCAGGGCGGCCCGCAGCTGTTCCTCGGTGTGGTGGCTCGGCGCGTCCGGAAACGTGTTGAAGGCGACCGTGTACGGCAGCCCGGTCTCCTCCACCAGGCCCAGCACGTCGAAGGACGCGTCGATCCGTCGGCTGTCGACCAGGACGAGGGCGCCCAGCGCGCCGTAGGCGATGTCGTCCCACAAGGAGCGGAACCGCTCCTGTCCGGGCGTGCCGAACAGGTACAGGACGACGCCGCCCGCCAGGCTGATCCGCCCGAAGTCGATGGCGACGGTGGTCGTCGACTTGTCCCGCACCCCTTCCAGATCGTCCACCTGCGTGGACGCTTCGGTGAGCTGTTCCTCGGTGTGCAGGGGCACGATCTCGGACACCGAGTCGATCAGGGTCGTCTTGCCCACCCCGAAGGGTCCCGTGACCAGGATCTTCACCAGGTCGCGGGCGGTGTCCGGCAGATGGATGCGGCCGGGTGCGCCGGGGGCGCTGCTAGCTGTGCTTGAGGGCGCGGAGGCCATCGGCCACTCTCTTCAGCAGGTCGGGGTCGAACCGTTCGGCGGGCGGGACCGGGGCGCGGGCCGCCACCAGGTCCCGGTCGAGGAGGGCGCCGGCCAGGACACGGACGGCGGAGACCGGCAGCCGGAGCAGGGCCGCGGCCTCCACCACCGTCAGCGAGCCCTCCTCCAGCGCGTCCAGGAGGGCCAGTTCGGCTGCCGGGAGGCCGGCCGGCACCGGGGTGCCGCTGGTGGTGAGGACCGACAGCCGTTCCAGGTGCGGGCGGCTGGGCCGGGCGAGACCGCCGGTGGACAGATACGCCGGGACCAGGGGGCGGCCGGTCATGCCGGAGCGCCGTCGTCGCTCCCTCGGGGTGCGGCGGCCATGGCCTTCTCGCCCAGCCGTGCCACCTGCGAGTGCACACGGTGCGCGAGCAGGTCCAGACGCACCTCGCCGCTGCCGTACGCGGCCACACAGGTGCCGTGGTCGGTCGGCACGATGAGGACGTACCCGTGGTCCGACTCGATGACGACCTGCCGGATCTCGGCCCCCTCCCGGTCGGCGAACGCGGCCGCGGCGGTCCGGCACGCCCCCTGCACGGTGCTGGTGATCGCGGCCACCCGCTCGGCCGAGGCCTGTGACAGCGCGTCCGTGTATCCCCTCACCAGGCCGTCCCGGGTGAGGAGGACGGCGGCCACGACATGCGGCACCTCGAGGATCGGTTCCAGCACCCATGCCGTGTCGCCTGCGTCGCGGCTGGTCATCGAGCCGGTCCCCCCTCGTGGTCGGTCTCGTTCGTCGGTACGTCGGTGGCGGTGCTGTCCGCGCGGGCCGCGGCGGTGCCGGACTGGAGGGCGCCGAGCGCGGCGGCGGCGTCCTCCGGGCTGCGTGCGGCGTGCTCGGCCGCGGGTGCCTCCGGAGCGGCGGTGCGGGTACGCCGGCGGCGCTGCGGCAGCTCGTCGTGGTGCCCGGAGATGGCGGCTTCGTCCTCGGTGCCGTAGCCGTGGGACGTCTCCGCCGCGGCCTTGCGCGTCGAGCGCGCGGTGCTGACCGCGGGTGGCTGCTCGGCGGGGTCGATACGGCTGAGGAGATGACTCTCGACCCTCAGCACCGCGCGGACCCCGCCGTACGGGGACGGTGAGGAGAGATCGACGCCGAGATCGAACTGCCGGGTCAGCTGGCCGATCGCGGCGAGGCCCATGCGTGGCGGATCGCCGAGGTCGGTGAGCAGGATCGGCTCGGTACCGGCCACCGTCCGCTGGGCGTGGGCCCGTTCGTCCTGGGTCATGCCCACGCCCGCGTCGTCGACGGTGACGCAGACTCCGTGATGGACGTGCTCCAGGTTGACCACGACGTCGGTGTCGGGTGCGGAGTGACGCAACGCGTTGTCGAGGAGCTCGGCCACTATGATGGCGACCGGCTCGACGGCGTGCGACACCAGGGCGGTGCCGGTCTCCAGATGGTTGTGCACCTTGACCCGGTGGTAGCCCGCGAGCCGCGACTGTCCGCCGGTCACCGCGTCCACCAGGTGCGACTCCTCGCGCGCCAGCCCCACCCAGGCCCCGCACACCACGGCGGCGACCTGCGCCCGGCGCAGCGACTGCTCGTTCTCGTGGTCCAGTTGGAAGAGGGTCTGTGCCAACTCCGGGTCGTCGTAGCGCTGTTGCAGCTGGCGCAGGGCGTCCTGGAGGCGGTAGAGGGCCGCCTGGATCTCCCGGGTGGCGCCGCGCATCCCGGCCTGTGCGGCCGCGTCGATACGGGTGCGCTGTGCGAGGAGTTCGGCGCGCAGCCCCAGCAGGACGCCTTCCAGGGCGATACCCAGGGGCGTTCCCGCGGTGTGCGGCTGGAGCGGGCCCGGCACGGCCATGTGCGGGTGGGCGAGTTGGCGGGCGGCGGCGGGTGCGCGCTGGGCCGCCAGGTGCTCGACCTCGGCCGTCAACACCTGGAGCGCGCCGTCGAGTCGGGAGCGCAGGGCGTCCGTCTCGGTGCGCTGCCGGGTCAGTCGGCGCCGTGTGCGCAGCAGACCGCCGCCGAGGGCCAGCGCGGACAGTGTGCCGACGGCGAGTCCGCCGACGGCCAGGTCCGGTAGTTCGATCATCGAATCGGTTTCCAGGGGGAAGGCGGGCAGGGGTGGGTCCGAGGCCCGGTGACAAGGCGCTCGCAGGACAGTACACACCGTCGCCGACCCTTCTCGCACGGCTGATCGAGACTTCGATCAGAAACCGAACGCCCTCTGTTCGCTTCTGCGTCGACTGTCTGAAATGCCGCGTGGTGAAGGCGAGTTGACCCCTTCCCCGGTGCTCGGATCAGCCCTGCGGAAGGATCACCGCAGGCCCGTTGACCTTTCCGGCGTGCGGCCGTTCGTCGGCCGGCGGTGTCGCCGCCCCGAGGGTCAGGGGCGGCCAGGCGACGGCCCCGCTCGGCATCGGCGTGGACGGCGACCCGCGGACCGTCGCCGACGAACTCGCCCGGCGTGCCGAGGTCGTCGCCCCCGGCCCCAGGGACCTGCTGGACTTCGTCTGGGGCGTCGGCCGATCGCAGGTTCGCACGGGGTCCCGGCGGGGCGTTCGCGCACGTCCAAAACCGTTTGCCCCGCCGCCACCGCCCGGCCTACGGTCGCGATCATGTTGCCCGTGGTGGAGACCGACGAAGAGTGGGACGAGGTCGTCGGGGACGAGAAGCTGATGCGGGCCGGCGCGGAGGACCTCCTAGCCCGCCTCGGACTCGGCGACGCGCCCCTGACCCGCTTCCCGGACGGCTCGCAACCGGTCTACGCGGTGGGCGAGGACCGGGTCCTCAAGCTCTTCCCCACCTCCGCCGCCCAGGACGGCATCGCCGAAGGCCGTGTCCTGTCCCGGCTGCACGGGCAACTCCCCGTACCGACGCCCGGGGTGGACGGCTTCGGGTCGTACGAGAACGGCTGGCGGTACGTCCTGATGTCCCGGCTGCCCGGCGAGAACCTCGCCCGGGCCTGGCACCGCATCCCGCGGCCCGACCGGGAACGCCTCGCCACCGAGATCGGCGAGGCCCTCGCCGCCCTCCACTCGCTCGACCCGGCCCCGCTGGAGGACGTCCTCGGGCCCGGCGACTGGGGCGCCTTCCTCGACCGGCAGCGCGCGAACGCCGTGGCCCGGCAGCGCGGCCACGGACTGTCGGACACCTGGCTGGAGCAGATCCCCGACTTCCTCGCCTCGGTCCCGCTGCCCCGCACCCCACGGCGCTCGCTGCTGCACACCGAGGTCATGCAGCAGCACTTCCTGGTCGACCCCGACGGCTGGCGCCTGACCGGCCTCTTCGACTTCGAGCCCGCCATGATCGGCGACGCCGCGTACGACTTCGTGGGCGTGGGCCTGTTCGTCACCCGCGGAGACCCGCACCTCCTCGCCCGGCTCAGCACGGCGTACGGATGCACCGTCGACCCGGCCCACGCCCTCGCCTACACACTGCTGCACGTGTACAGCAACTTGCCCTGGTACCTGAGGGAGTTGGAGGGTCCCGCCGAAGGAACCCTCGCCGGGCTCGCCCGCGCGTGGTTCGGCGCCTGACACAAAGGCCTCCTCCGCCTGCCGCCCGCCCGCTGGCACGGCCGACGAGTTCGTCCGGGGCCTGCCGATCGGTGGCGGCTTCCGCGGCCCGGTCATCGTCATCCCGCCCTGCCTCACCTCAGCCTTTCGCTTCGCCGTCGGCCGCGCATCTGGCTCCGAGGACGCACGGGGTCGGGATCAGGCGATCCCGGCACCTTTGTGCGAGCGTGGCCCCAGGTGCGCGCGTCCGGGCGCCGGGGCAGCGCGCCGAGAGAGGAAGTGAGCGGGGATGAGTGAGATCGTCGACCAGATCGAGCGCGGGCACCGGGAGGTCGCCACCCGTGAGATCGAGGCGGGAGAGGCCCACGCGGTCCTGCTGCGGCGCGCCTATGACGCCGGGATCGCCGACGTCTGGGGCGCGGTGACCTCTCCCGAGCGGATCGGGCGGTGGTTCCTGCCGGTCTCCGGGGAGTTCCGGCTCGGCGGGCGCTATCAGCTGGAGGGCCATGCCGGGGGCGAGATCCTCGCGTGCGTGGCGCCGGAGCGGCTGCGGGTGAGCTGGCTGTACGGGCCGGACCCGGGCTTCAGCGAGGTCGAGGTGCGGCTCACGCCGGACGGTGAGGGGCGGACGGTCTTCGAGGTGGAGCACGTCGCCGTGGTGCCGGAGGACTTCTGGAAGCAGTTCGGGCCGGGTGCGGTCGGCATCGGCTGGGACAGCATCGCCCTGGGCCTCGGCATGCACCTCGCGGGCCGCGGGATGAGCCGCGAGGAGTCCGAGGCCTGGCAGGGCACGGCCGAGGCCAAGGACTTCTTCAGACGGTCCGGCGAGGAGTGGGGCGCGGCCTACGCCGCCTCGGGCGCCGATCCGGAGACGGTGACGGCCACGACGACGGCGACGATCGGGGCCTACACGGGGCAATAGCGGCCCCGACGAGGCTCGCGGCGGCGGCGCCGTGCGGCCCGGGTCGGTCCCGTCGCGGTGTGCGGGGGCCGACCCGGCACAGGGTCAGGGCTTGGCGCTCCATGAGTGGGCCACGTCCACCACGACCCGGTCGTCCACCCGCAGGACCCGGAACGGGAGCCGGGCGCGGACACCGAGGCCGAACTGGGTGTCCCCTTCGAAACTGCCGGCGAACCGGGTGTCCCTGAAGGTGCGGTACCCGTCGAGGTCCACCCCCGGCAGCGGACGGCTCACCCGTCCGGGATAGGTCGGGGCGCCGGTCTCGACGTCGTAGGCGGGTGCGGCCACCCGTACCTCCAGGACGGCGCCGCCGCCGACCGGTATCAGCCGGCCCGATCCGTCCTGGTGGAGACGGTCGACGTACCGGACGGAGTAGCCGAGGTCGGCCTTCGCCGCGCCCGGAACGTCCACGACCAGCCGGTCGTAGCAGGCGTGCCTTCCGGTCCGCGCGTTCGTCACGGATTCCGCCGTGCTGACGGTTTGGGTCTTGTCGAGGCTGCCCCAGCCGGTGGGGCAGGTGGTGGCGGCCTGCGCGGGTACCGCGGCCACACCGAGCGTCGCACCCATGAGAGCGACGGTGGCCCATGTCGTTCTGCTTCGTCGCATGATGTCCCCCGGGGTTCATGTGTCTGATATCTCTCCAGACAACCCCCTTGGGGAAAAGGTTGCACCTTGTCCCGGTATTCCGATGTCCCGGGAGCGACGGGCCGTGGCCACACACTCACGGCCCGTCCGTCAGACGGTCTGGAGGGTCTTCTTCGCCAGTTCGAACGCCGGGGCCATCTTCTCGTGCTCCTCGGTGTCCATACCGCCCAGATGCACGACGACGGGGCCGTCCGGGGTGGTGACGGCGAAGGCGCTCTCCTTCTTCGTCTCGTCCAGGAGCTCGCTCGTGACGACGTACTGCACCTCGACACCGGCGACGTCACCCGACGTGAACGAGGTGTACTTCGCCTTGCTCGCGCCGTCCTCGGCCGCGACGAACTCCTCCAGCACGGTGCGCGCGTCGTCGTCGCCGGGCTCACCGGTCCAGATCCGCAGGAAGCCGATGTAGCCGGCCGGCTTGGCGTCGACCTCGCACGCGGCGGCCACCGGACCCTGGCGGAGGATGGAGTCGAGGATCTCCTCGGAGAGTTCCTCGTCGAGATCTCCGGAACCGGTCGAGGAGGCCTCGTCCTGGGCCGCCGCGGAGTCGATGGCCTCCGCCTCCCAGTCCTTGGCGAGGTCGAAGCTCACGGGCAGCTCGCACGCCGAGCCCGCCGCCCCGATGCTGTCGCCGCTCTCGACGGTCCGGCCGGCGCTCGCCGACGCGCTCGCCGACGACTTCGCGTCCTTCTTGTCGTCGGCGGCCTCGGAACAGCCCGCCAACACCCCCGCCAGCAAGGCCACACAAGCCATCCGACGCCCCGCATTCCCCGCCCTGACCAGCACTTCGATGTCTCCCCTCGGTTCAGGGCGCACACATTAGCGGAGGCCACCGACAGCCCGTACCCGGGAGGTGCCTACGCCGACCCGGTGCCGGGAAAAACCGGATGACCGCATCCCCGCAGGTCAGCACAATGGAGCGCCATACCCCCGATCCGAAAGGTGGCCGACGTGACCGTCCCGAACGTACTGCTGTCCGGCATCGTCGGCTCCACCGCCTACGGCCTCGCCCACGAGGGCTCCGACGTGGACCGCCTCGGCATGTTCGCCGCACCCACCGAGTCCCTGCTCGGCCTCCACGGGCCGAAGGAGTCCCACGTCAGCACGGCCCCGGACCGCACCCTGCACGAGGCCGCGAAGTGGTGCCGGCTCGCCCTGGGCGGCAACCCGACCGCCATGGAACTCGCCTGGCTGCCGACGGAGTTGTACGAGGTCCGCACCCCGCTCGGCGACGAACTCATCGCCCTGCGCACATCGTTCCTGAGCGCGAAGCGGATCCGCGACGCCTATCTCGGCTACGCCACCCAGCAGTTCCGCCGACTGGAGAACCGGGCCGACCGCTCCTCCTCCGCGGACACCCGCAAACGCACGTCCAAGCACGCCCGCCACCTCAAGCGACTGTGCCACCAAGGCCTGGAGCTCTACGCCACCGGCCACCTCACGATCCGCGTCGAGAACCCCGAGGAATACCGGGAGTTCGGCGAACGGGTCGCCGCCGACGCCTCGGTGGCACGCCCCCTGCTCGCCTACTACGAGACGGCGTTCGACGAGACCCGCACGGTGCTGCCGGACCACCCCGACGAGGCGGCGGTCGAGGCCTGGCTGCACCGGGTCCGTGACCACTTCTACGCCCGGCTCCAGGAGTTCGGCGCGAGCCGCTGACCGTGAACGCGGGCCGCCCGCCCGGCCGCAGTCGTACGGCTGCGGCCGGGCGGGACCGGTAAAACCGGATGCCCGGCGACGGACCCCGTTGCTACCCTCGGCCCCATGATCACGCCCACGCCTCAGCGCCGCATGATGCCCCCGCACCGGGGCTGCTGAGCGCGCACGCGCACCGATACCGAGGCCCCGGAACGGGGCCTTCACGCGTGGAGCGGATCAGGTCCCGTCGCCGGGCAGGAGGACCGATGACCGGACCACGGCACTACATCACCACGACCATTCCCTACGTCAACGCCCGACCGCACCTGGGCTTCGCCCTGGAACTCGTGCAGGCGGACACACTGGCCCGCCACCACCGGCACCGCGGCGGGCAGGTGCGGCTGCTGAGCGGGACGGACGACAACTCCCTGAAGAACGTCCTCGCCGCCGAGGCCGAGGGCGTCGGTGTGCGGGAGTTCGTCGACCGCAACGCCGACGCGTTCGCCGCGCTGCGCGACCCGCTCGCACTGTCCCTGGACGACTTCATCCGCACCAGCAGCGACCCCCGCCACCGCACCGGCGTGGAGCGGCTGTGGCGTCGCTGCGCGGCGGCGGGCGACCTGTACCGCAAGGAGTACGAGGGCCTGTACTGCGTCGGCTGCGAGCAGTTCTGGACGCCGGACGAACTCGTCGACGGCAGATGTGCCGAGCACGGCACCGAACCCCAGCTCGTGGCGGAGGAGAACTGGTTCTTCCGGCTGTCCCGGTACGCCGATCGCCTCCACGACCTGATCACCGAAGGCACCCTGCGCATCGAGCCCGCCGCCCGCCGCAACGAGGTCCTCGCGCTCATCGCCGGCGGTCTGCACGACTTCTCCGTCTCCCGCTCCCACACCCGCGCCCGCGGCTGGGGCATCCCCGTCCCCGGCGACCCCGAGCAGGTCGTCTACGTGTGGTGGGACGCCCTGGGCAACTACGTCACCAGCCTCGGCTACGGCTCCGACGACCCCGCCTACGAGCAGTGGTGGGCGGCCGGGGACCGTCGTATCCATCTCGTCGGCAAAGGCGTCGTACGGTTCCACGCCGTGTACTGGCCGGCCATGCTGCTGTCGGCGGGTCTGCCGCTGCCCACCGACATCCTGGTCCACGACTATCTGACGGTCGGCGGGCGGAAGATCAGCAAGTCGGGGAACGGGACGGCCGTCGACCCCGTCTCCCTCGCCGCCGCCCACGGCACGGACGCCGTCCGCTGGTGGCTGCTGCGCGACGTGCCCCGGGTCGGGGACGCCGACTTCACCACTGAGCGGCTGACCGCCCGCGCCGACGCCGACTTCGCCGGGGGACTGGGAAACCTGGTCCACCGGATCGTCACGATGGTCCACCGCTACCGCGGCGGGTCCGTGCCGCCGCTCGGCACCGACCGGTTCGCCGTGGCCACGCTGCTGGACGTGTGCCGCGAGGCACCCGGCCGCATCGACGCCGCGCTGGCCGGCTTCGACTTCCGCCGGGCCGTCGACGCCGCCTGGGACATCCTGGAGGAGGCCAACCGCTGTATCGACGCGACCCGCCCCTGGGAACTGGCCGGAGCGGAACGCCGTGGCAACAGCGACGCCGCCGAACGCCTCGACGCGGTCCTCGCCGCACTGGTCACGGCGTGCCGTGTGCTGGCGGACGAACTGCGGCCCTTCGTACCGGAGTCGGCCGCACGGATCGCACGACAGGTGACCTCCGTCGACGGCGTGCTCCCGGAGGCGGAACCGCTCTTCGTCCGCCTCCGGGAGCGGCGCTGACGTCACCAGCGCGGCAGCCTCAACTCGTACGACGGGTCGAAGCGCCGCATGTAGCCGGTGTCGTCGCGGGCGCGTACGCCGGAGTCCAGGTACAGCCGGTGGAGCCGGTCCAGGGCGTCGTGGTCCAGTTCGACGCCCAGGCCCGGGCCCGTGGGGACCTTGACGTGGCCGTCGCGCAGTTCCAGGGCGCCGGGGACGATCACGTCGTCGGCGCTGTTCCACGGGTAGTGGGTGTCGCAGGAGTGGTCGAGGTTGGGGATGGCCGCGGCGACATGGGTCATGGCGGCCAGGCTGATGCCGAGGTGGGAGTTGGAGTGCATGGAGAGGGCGAGCCCGAACGCCTCGCAGACGGCCGCCAGTTCGCGGGTGCGGCGCAGCCCGCCCCAGTAGTGGTGGTCGGTGAGGAGCACCTGGATCGCGTTCCGCTCGATCGCGGGCCTCAGGTGCTCCCAGGCGATCACGCACATGTTGGTCGCGAGGGGGAGAAGGGAGTGCTCGGCCACCTCGGCCATGCCCTCGATCCCTCGCGTCGGATCCTCCAAGTACTCCAGTACGTCGTCCAGTTCACGGGCGACGTACCGCGACGTCCCCACCGTCCAGGCCGTGTTGGGGTCCAGGCGCAGCGGCCGGCCGGGGAAGGCCTCCGCGAGCGCCTTGATCGCGGCGATCTCCTCGTCGGGAGGGAACACACCGCCCTTGAGCTTGAACGAGCGGAAGCCGTACCGCTCCTGCATCAGCCGGGCCTGCTCCACGATCCCGGCCGGGTCCAGGGCCTCGCCCCAGTCGTCGCCGATCGCCGCGCGACCGTCGAGGGCGGGGTGCTCGGCCCACTTGTAGAAGAGATACGCCGCGAAGGGCACCGCGTCCCGGACCTTCCCGCCCAGCAGGTCGCTGACCGGGCGGCCGAGCAGCCTGCCCTGCGCGTCGAGGCAGGCGACCTCCACGGCCGAGGTGGTCCAGCCCCGTTCGTGGGAGCTGGGGACGGTGGCCAGGAGGGCGGCGTCGATCGCCGCCGCCATGGCCGTCGTGTCGAAGACGTCCATGCCGGGGACCACCTTCGCCGCCGCCTCAAGTCGCTCCAGGCGGGCCGTGCCGCCCGGGGACTCGCCCAGGCCCACCGTGCCGTCCTCCAGGACGAGTTGGAGGATGATCCGCAGGGCGAGGGGCTCGTGGACGCCGTTGGAGTTGAGCAGCGGCGGGTCACGGAAGGCGATCGGGGTGACGATCAGTTCCTTGATCCGGGTGGGGTTCATGCGCCGACCACCTCCAGGCCGTGGTCGATGAGTTTCGCGAGGCGGGCCACATGCTCCGGGGTGGGGTCCAGGAGGGGGGCCCGTACGCCGCCCACGTCCAGGCCGCGCAGGGTCACGCCCGCCTTGACCAGGGCCACGGCGTATCCGGGTACCTCGTCGCGGAGCGCGACCAGCGGGCCGTAGAACTCGTCCAGGAGCGTCGAGAGCAGCGCCTCGTCGCCCTCGGTGAGCGCCCGGTGGAAGGCCAGGGCGATCTCGGGGGCGAAGGCGAACACCGCCGACGAGTACAGGTCCACGCCGATGCCCTTGTAGGCGGGCGCGGTCATCTCCGCGGTGGGCAGGCCGTTGAAGAACCGGAAGTCCTTCCCGCCGGGCAGGGCGCGCACCGCGCGGACGATACGGTGCATCCGCTCGATGTCGCCGAGGCCGTCCTTGAGGCCCACGACGTTCGGCAGCGCGGCGATCTCGGCGGCCGTCGTCTCCGTCAGCCGGGCCGTGCCGCGCTGGTAGAAGATCACCGGGAGGTCGGTGACGGCCGTGACCTCCTCGACGTAGCGCACCAGGCCCTGCTGCGGTGCCGTCACCAGGTACGGCGGCAGCAGCAGGATGCCGTCGGCGCCGGCGCGTGCCACGCGGACGGCATGGTCGCGGGCGACCGGTGTCGGACCGCCCGCCGCGGCCAGGACGGGTACCCGGCCCGCGGTCGCCTCGACCGCGATCCGCGTCGCCCGCTCCAGCTCGTCGGCGGTCAGCGCGTGGAACTCACCGGTGCCGCAGGCGACGAACACACCGCCCGCGCCCGCCGTGACCCCGGCTTCGATGTGCCGCGCGAGCCGTTCCCCGTCCAGCGAGCCGTCCATGGCGAACGGCGTGACCGGGAAGAACAGCACTCCTTGGAACTTCATGTCTCCCTCGTAACTACGGTGTGCTCAGCCCTTGGTGGCACCGGCGGCGATGCCGGAGACCAGCGAGCGCTGGAGGAGCAGATAGACGATCAGGCTGGGGATCAGGGCGATGACCGCACCGGCGAGGACCACACCCGAGCCGACCACGGGGTCGGTGCGCAGGGTGGCCAGGGCGACGGTGACCGTGTAGTCGGTGGGGTCCTTGGCGGCGATCAGGGGCAGCAGGTACTGGTCCCAGATCATGATGAACCCGAGGACGCCGGCCACGCCGAGCGCGGGCCTGCACAGCGGCAGGATGATCTGCCACAGCATCCGCAGCTCGCCGACGCCGTCGAGACGCGCCGCCTCCTCGATCTCGTCGGGGATGTCCCGCATGAACTCGGTCAGCATCATCACCGAGAAGCCCCAGGCGCCCAGCGGCAGGATGACGCCCCAGACCGTGCCCTTGAGGTCCAGGTGGACCACCGGCACATCACCGAGGACCAGGGACAGCGGGATTGCGATGACCTCCTCGGGGAGCATCAGCGTCATCATGAACAGCATCATGACCAGCGCCTGGCCCCGGAACCGGTGCCGGGCCAGCGCGTACGCGGCCAGCGTGCACACCGCGAGCTGGAGCAGCAGGCCGCCGCCCGCGATGACCAGCGAGTTGCCGAGGTAGTCCCACATGCCCTGCGCGCCGGCCATCTTGAAGTTGGACAGCGTGGTGTCGTGCGGCAGGAAGGACAGCGAGGAGCCGCTGGGGTGGGTGGTGAAGGCGCCCGAGAAGATCGTCAGGAAGGGCGCCGCGAAGATCGCGAGGGCGAGCACACAGAGCAGGATCCGCAGACCCCAGGCGACTCCGGGCTTGTCGTTCCAGCCGAGGGCGGTGTCGAAGCGGGCCGGGGTGGTCCGCTGAGCCGTGCCGCTCCGTCCGGCCGGGGTGTCAGGGGCCGCCGGCCGGACGGGGTCGATGACAGGGGCGCTCATCGCGCTTCTCCCCTCTTGCGGAGGTAGTTGACCATGACGGTGAGCAGGAGCGTCACGCACAGCAGCACGACCGAGGCCGCCGAGGCGCCGCCGATGTCGTTGCGGGTGAAGCCCAGGGTGTAGGCGCGGGTCATCCAGACGTCGGTGGACCCGGCGGGGCCGCCGCCGGTGAGGACGTAGACCTCGGTGAACACACGCAGACCACGGATCGTGGCGAGTGTGAGCACGATCATCAGCGCCGGACGGATCGCCGGGAGTGTGACGTGGCGCAGCCGCTGCCACAGCGAGACGCCGTCCATGGCCGCCGCCTCGTACAGCGAGCGGTCCACGCCCGCGAGACCGGCCAGGAAGATCACCATGTTGTACGGGGCCCAGATCCAGATGCCCATCGCCATCGTCGAGTACAGCGCGATGTTCGGGTTGTCGAGGAACTGGACGGTACCGAGTCCGAAGAAGTGCAGGCCGCTGTTGATCAGGCCGTCGGAGGTCGGGTAGTACATCAGCCGCCACAGCTCGCCGACGACCGCGGTCGCGGTGACGGCGGGCAGGAAGACGGCGGTACGAAGGATCTTGAGCGAGCGGGTCTGGCCCTCCAGCAACAGCGCGAGGGCGAACCCGAGCAGGATCGCGCCGACCGACTGGCCCATGCCCAGGATCAGGGTGTGCCCGATGGCGTCCTGGAAGCGGTGGTCGGTCAGGACCCGGGTGTAGTTCTCGACGCCGATCCACCGGTCGCCGAGGAAGGGCCGCACGTCGAAGAAGCTGAGCCAGATGCCCTTGGCCATCGGCCAGAACTTGAAGACGAGCGCGAGCAGCAGACCCGGAGCCAGGAAGAGCCAGGGGACGAGGGCCTTCCTGTCGAAGGCCCTGCGCGCGGTGGGGGCGGGTACGGTCGCGGTCATTTCAGCAGCCCCTGGTCCTTGAGGTCACCGGCGAGGGTGTCGTTGAGCTCGTTGAGCTGTGAGCGGACGTCACCACCGCAGTACGTGAAGATCGAGTTCAGCGCGTCGGCGGTGTCCTGTTTGATGGGCGCGAAGTCCGGCGCGTTCGGGAACTGCTGGGAGGCGGTCTCGTAGGCCTTCTGTACGACGCTCCAGCGGGCGTCGTCGCGGACCTTCGCCGCGTCGAGCGTGGAGTTGACGGGGATGCGGACGACGGGCTGGTGGCCGTCGACGCTGGTCATGGCGATCCTCTGGCCCTCGGGGGAGACCAGGAACGCGGCCAGTGCCAGCTCCTGCTTGTCCTTGCCGGTCCTGGCGCCGAGGTAGACGTTCTCGCCGTCGGCCAGTACATCGCCGCTCGCCGGGCCCGCGGGGGCGGGGACGACCTCGTACTTGTCCTTGCCGAGCGCGGCGTCGAAGGTCGTGATGTTGTACGGGCCGGTCATGTACATCCCGGCGTTGCCGTCCTGGAAGTTGGTGGCGGTTCCCGTCACGGCGGTGATCGCGCCGGGCTGGATGACAGCGTTGTCACCGCAGAAGAGGTTGTCCTTCATCCAGGTCACGGCGTTCACCGCGGCGGCCGAGTCCATGGCCGGGGTGTACTTGCCGTGGCCGTCCGGCTTCACGATCCGGGCGCCGCCCTGCCACAGGAAGCTCGACCCCCACCAGGCGGCGTAGCCGTTCTGGGCGCTGGCCGGCGCGACGATGCCGTAGGTGTCGGCCTTGCCGTCGCCGTCCGGGTCCTCGGTGGCGAAGGCCTTGGCGACGGAGAGCATCTCCTGCCAGGTCGTCGGCGCCTTCAGTCCGAGCTTCTTCAGCCAGTCCGTGCGGATCATCAGGGTCTGGGCCTGGCGGGAGTACGGGACTCCGTAGTGCTTGCCGTCGACGCCCACGGTGGACGCCCAGGACTTGTCGGTGATCTCGTCGCCACCCGCGATCGACGCGGGGTCGATCGGCTTGAGGAGCCCCTGGCTCTGATAGCTGCCCATCAGTGCCGTGTCGTTGATCATGACGTCCGGCAGGTCCTTGGTGGACGCCCGGCTCTGGAGCTGCTGGTCGAAGTTGATGACCGGCTGGTAGTCGATCTTGATGCCGGTCTTCTCGGTGAAGGCCGCGAAGACCCGGTCGTACGTGGCGGCGGAGTCCGGGTTGCTGCGGGTCCACACCTCCAGTGTGTTCGGGTCCGAGTCGCCGGCGCTGTCGGAACCGGAGCCGCAGGCGGCCGTTCCGAACGCCAGCGCCGTGACGGTGAGCGCGGCGGCCAGGCGGCGACTTCGTCGGCGATCGCCCATGAACATTCTCCGTTCATATCCGTGAACTGGCTTCACGAATCTAAATGATCGCCCAAGCTAAGAAGCGTTACCGGGGTATGTCAAGACATGGATCGGAGATTTCACCGACGTCACAACTTCCCCCGACGTCACCGCGACCGGGCCACGCGGAACCCCACGTCGTCCACCCGGAAGGTGGGATGACTGCGGCGCCGCACGGAGGCCCGGCAGCTCCAGTGCTCGTCGAACCAGCCACCGCCGCGCAGCACCCGGTAACTGCCGTAGACCTCGGCGTCGTACACGTCCCAGCACCACTCCCACACATTGCCGAGGGTGTCGTACAGCCCCCACGCGTTGGGCCGCCTTCCGCCCACCTCGTGGATCCGCTCGTCCGAGTTGCCGCGGTACCACGCGATGTCGTCCAGGGGTCCGTAGCGCGGGCCGGTCGTCCCGGCGCGGCACGCGTGCTCCCACTCCGCCTCGGTCGGCAGCCGGTAGCCGTCGGCCGAGGCGTCCCAGTCCACGTGATCACCGCCGGGGGACAGGCGGTAGGCGGGCTTCAGGCCGTCGCGCTCGGACAGGGCGTCGCAGAAGCCGACCGCGTCCCACCACGAGACGCCCTCGACCGGCAGCCGCCCTGTCTCGGCCGCGGCGGGACGCGCGCCGGTGACCTGTGCGTACAGCGCCTGGGTGACGGGGTGCGCCGAGAGTTCGTAGGGCGCGACCTCGACCGTCCAACTGCGCTGTGTCCTGCGGTCCGACAGCGTGACCCGCCCGGCCGGCACGGTGATCATGTCCATGAACGGGGGAGTCTAGCGGCGGAGACTGTCCAGGCCCTGCGGGCTGCGCAGCCCGACGACGAGATCGCGGGGCAGGCCGTGCGTGTCATGCAGGTAGTGGTAGTCCTGCTCGCTCAACCGCCCTTGGTACCGAGGCAGGGAGAGAACGCGGCGGCCCCGGTCGAGGAGCTCGCCGAAGCGGCGTTCCTCGTCCAGGAGCACCTTGCGCACCGGGGTGGTGCCGCCCGGCAGCCGGAAGTGGTCCAGGGTGTGCTCGACGAGCTCCGGCGGCAGGTCGGACAGGGTGCGGGTGGGGTCGTGCCGCCAGAGGGTGGTGAGGACGCGGCGGACCAGGCGGCGCAGGACGTAGCCGCGGCCGGTGTTGGACGGCCGGACACCGTCCCCGATGACGACGATCCCGGACCGCAGATGGTCGCAGACCAGCCGCAGTGACGGCGTCCCGTCCAGGTCCCACAGGGGCGGAAGCAGGCGCGTCCACGGCTCGAACAGGTCGGTGTCGTAGACCGAGTCATGGCCCTGGAGGACGGTCATGAGGCGTTCCAGACCCATGCCCGTGTCGATGGACGGCTGCGGCAGCGGGGAGAGGCCGCCGTCCTCGTGGCGGCGGTAGCGCATGCTGACGTGGTTCCAGACCTCGACCCAGCGCGGGTCGGTGGTGGGGGTGCCCACGGGTGGGGTGTCGCCGGTCCACAGGAAGATCTCCGAGTCGGGGCCGCACGGGCCGACGGGGCCGTTGGACCACCAGTTGTCCTCGACGGTCTGTTCCACGGGCACCCCCAACTCCTGCCAGGTGGACAGGGATTCGGTGTCGGGGCCGACCTGTTCGTCCCCGCCGAAGACCGTGACGTACAACTGCTCGTCCGGGATGCCGAATCCGTCGCGCAGCAGCTCGTGGCCCCAGCGCAGGCTACGTGAGTGGCCGTAGTCGCCGAGCGACCAGGAACCCAGCATCTCGAAGACGGTCAGATGCGTGGAGTCGCCGATCTCGTCGAGGTCGGTGGTGCGCAGACAGCGCTGGACGTTGACCAGGCGCCGGCCCTCGGGGTGCGGACGGCCTTCCAGGTACGGGGTGAGGGGGTGCATGCCGGACGTGGTGAACAGCACCGGGTCCGAGGGCGGTGGCAGCAGGGTGCCACCGGTGACGAGGTGGTGTCCGCGCTCGACGTAGAAGTCCGTGAAGGTGCGCAGGATCCGGTCGGTGTGCATGGCGGTGTTCCTTCGGGTCGTGGGACCGGAAAGAACCGCGGGGACAGGGAAGAAGAGGGCGCACTGCACCGGCGGTCCGTTTCCGGCCGCCGGGGAGGAGTGAGGTCAGGCGTCGGCAGCCGGGGAGCTGGTCGCTCGCGCGGCTGCGGTGTGGGTGTGCTCGATGACCTCCATGGACCAAAGGTAACCGGGGCTGTCGGGGACGTCCTCCGGTTTTTCAGTCGGTCGATCCTTCAGCCCGTCGACTGTTGAGTCCGTCGATTGTTCAGTCCGTACCGCCCGGAGTGATCAGCCCGGTCTCGTACGCCAGGACGACCGCCTGGACCCGGTCCCGCAGCTCCAGCTTCGACAGGATGCGGCCGACGTGGGTCTTGACCGTGGTCGGGCTGAGGAACAGCCGGTCGGCGAGCTCGGCGTTGCTCAGACCCGTCGCCAGCAGCCGCAGCACCTCCGTCTCGCGCGGTGTCAGACCGGAGAGGTCGCGGTGCGGGCCGGGAGCCGGGCGGGCCTCCTCGCGGTGCGCGAAGCGCTCGATCAGCCGGCGGGTGATCGCCGGCGCGAGCAGGGCGTCCCCGGACTGCACCAGGCGTACGGCGGCCACCAGATGCTCGGGCGTGACGTCCTTGAGCAGGAAGCCGCTGGCGCCGGCGGTGAGCGCGGCGTACACGTAATGGTCCAGGTCGTAGGTGGTGAGGATGATGACCCGGGGGCCCTCCGCGCCCTCCTCGGCGAGAATGCGGCGGGTCGCCTCGATCCCGTCCATCCCCGGCATCCGGATGTCCATGAGGACCACGTCAGGGCGGGTGCGGCGGACCGCGTCGACCGCCTCCGCCCCGTCGGCGGCCTCGGCGGTCACCTCGATGCCGTCCGCGGCGAGGATCATCCCGAAGCCGGTCCGTACGAGGGCCTGGTCGTCGGCGATGACGGCGCGCAGCCCCGGCCCGCTCATGCCGCCCGCCAGGGGACGAGGGCCTTGACGCGATAGCCGCCGGCGGGGGTCGGACCGGCGGTCAACTCACCGCCGTAGATCGCGAGTCGCTCGCGCAGCCCGATGAGTCCGCGGCCGTTCCCCTCCGCCCGCGGAGCGTCCCGGACGGCTCCGGTGTCGATGACCTCGATCTGGAGGACCTCCTCGGCGTAGCCGATGGTGACCGAGGCTTCCGCGCCGGGCGCGTGTTTGATCGTGTTGGTCAGCGCCTCCTGCACTACGCGGTACGCCGTCAGATCGATCCCGGGCGGCAGCGGGTCCGGCGGGAGCGAGACCGCGACGCCGACCGGGGTTCCGGCGGCGCGCACCCGCACGATCAGCGCGTCGAGCTGACCGACGCCGGGCTGGGGCTCCAGGCCGTCCGGCTGTTCCGCGTCCGGGGCGGCCAACAGGCCCATCACATGCCGGAGTTCGGCCATCGCGGCCCGCCCGCCCGCCTCGACCGCCAACAGCGCCTGCTTCGACCGCTCCGGCGCCACATCCATCACCTTGCGCGCCGCCCCCGCCTGAATGACCATCACGCTCACATTGTGGGTCACGACATCGTGCAACTCGGCGGCTATGCGCGCCCGTTCCTCCTCCACGGCCCGGTGCGTCGCCTGCTCCTGGTCCCGCTGGAACTGCGCGAGCCGCTCGCGGTCGGCCGACAGACGCCGTCGCCAGTAGCGGACGAGACCGGCCGTCACCCCCGCGATCAGCAGGACCACCGCGGGGCTCGACCACCCCGGCAGGATGGGCTCCGTCTCCCGGAAGGCGAAGCCCGCCAGCACCGCCGCGAAGACCATCGCCGCCGTCGCCACCGTCCGGTGCCGGCTGTGCATGACCGCGCTGTACGCGGCGATGACACAGGTCAGCACATTGATCCAGGAGGCGTCGTCACCGATGGCCAGCACCGCGGTCATCAGCACCGCGAACGCGGCGAGCGGGAACCTGCGCCGGGCGGCGAGCGGCAGCGCGGAGAGCACGACCAGCGACCAGGACGTGGAGTACGTCTCCTCCGGCACGAACCGCGGTCCCGGTGACACGGGTCCCGGTGGCACCGGAGGACGGGGCGGCTCCGGCACGCTGTACTGCATCTTCCCGAAGCTGGCCGGCCCGTCGCCGGGATAGCGCACCGCCACGACCAGCGCGATCGCGGTCAGCAGCACCGCCAGGACGACGTCGGCGGTCAGCGCGCGCCGCGACAGCGGGGTACGCCTCGGCTCCGGCCGCACGGCCGCGCACACCTGCCGCAGCAGGCGGTTCACGGTCTCCATCGGCACATTGTGCGGCCCGTGCCTGCACATCCGCGTCCGCCTGGGAGGCCGGTGAACCGTCCTGCGGGCGTACTTCGCAGGGATGACCCGGCGCTCGGGTCCTCCGCGGGAAGGGCCCCATGTCGGTGTCCCGGGCGACGCGGCGCACGAACCCGCGCCCCTACCTTCGCTGAGCCTGAACCCCTTCGACGCGAGGACCGACCCCATGACTCATGTGATCGAACTGACGGGCGTGGCCAAGCGCTACGACAGTGCCGGCGCACCCGCGCTCGGACCGATCGACCTCGGCGTCTCCCAGGGCGAGGCCCTCGCCGTCACCGGCCCCTCCGGCAGCGGCAAGTCCACCCTGCTGAACCTCGTCGCGGGCCTCGACAAGCCCACCACGGGCACCGTGACCGTGGCCGGACAGCACGTCGACCGGTTGAGCGAGCACGCCCTGGCCCGGTTCCGCCGCGAGCGGATCGGCATGGTCTTCCAGTTCTTCAACCTGCTCGACGACCTCACCGTCGCCGACAACATCCAGCTGCCCGCCCAGCTGACCGGTACCTCCCGGCGCAAGGCGGCCATCCGGGCCGGGGAGCTCATGGAGGTGCTGGGCATCCAGAAGCACGCCCGCGCCTACCCCGGCCGGCTCTCCGGCGGCGAGCGCCAACGGGTCGCGGTGGCCCGGGCGTTGGTCAACCGGCCGGCCCTGCTGCTCGCCGACGAGCCGACCGGCGCCCTCGACAGCGCCTCGGGCCAGGACGTCCGGGACCTGCTGGTCGACCTGCACCGCGGCGGGCAGACCATCGTGCTCGTCACCCACGACCCGGCCCTCGCCGAGGCGTGCGCGAGCCGCACGATCCACCTGGTCGACGGTCACCTCGCCCTCGACACCCGGACGGAGGCCGTGCGTTGAGCGCCCTCGGCCGGGTCGTACGGTCCGGGGTCGGCCGGCGCCGGGTGCAGACCGTGGTGATCGCCCTGGCCACGATGATGGCCGTGGCCTCCGCGGTGGTCGCCGGGTCCCTCATGGTCGCCACCAACGCCCCCTTCGACCGCGCCTTCTCCCGGCAGCACGGGGCCCATCTCACCGTGGAGTTCGACCCGGCCAAGGTGAGCCAGGCCCAGCTGACGGCCACCGGCCGGCTGGACGGCGTCACCGGGACCGCCGGGCCCTACCCGTCCACGACGATCCACGCGGTGGACGACCAGGGGCGCAAGACACCGGCGATGACACTCGTCGGCCGGTCCGACCCGGGCGGCGACGTGGAGCGACTGGACCTCAAGTCGGGCCGGTGGCCGACGAAGAGCGGCGAGATCGTGCTCTCGGAGTCCTTCGAGGGCCCCGCCTTCAAGACGGGCTCCACCCTCAGGACCTCGGACGCCGACGACAGCCCGAAGTTCACGGTCGTCGGATTCGCCCTGTCCGTCGGCAAGACCGCCGACGCATGGACGACTCCCGCCCAGGTCACGGCACTTGACTCGAAGGACAGCCCGGTCACGAGCCAGATGCTCTACCGCTTCGACTCCGCCGACACCAAGGGCCAGATCGCCGCAGACCGCAAGCAGCTGGCCGCCGCCGTGCCGTCCGGCGCACTCCTCGGCAGCCAGTCCTACCTGGACACCAAGCGCGCCGCCGACCAGAGCGCCGCCCCGACGATCCCGTTCCTCATCGCCTTCGGGGTGCTCGGCATCGTCATGTCGGTGATCATCGTCGGCAGTGTGATCAGCGGCGCGGTCGGTACCAGCCTGCGCAGGATCGGCATCCTCAAGGCCATCGGCTTCACTCCGCGCGAGGTCGTCCGCGCCTACATCGCCCAGGCACTCCTCCCGGCCGGCGCCGGTATCGCGCTGGGCGTCGTCCTGGGCAACCTCATGGCCCTGCCGCTCCTGGAGGACACCGAGACGATCTACGGCACGGTCTCACTGACGGTCGCCTGGTGGGTGGACGTCCTGGTGGCGGCCGTCGCCCTGCTCGTCGTCGGGATCGCGGCACTGGTCCCCGCCCTGCGGGCCGGACGGCTGCGGACCGTGGAGGCCATCGCGGTCGGCCGGGCACCCCGTACGGGACGCGGCCAGTGGGCGCACCGGGCGGCGGGCCGGCTGCCGCTGCCGCGCGCGGTGACCTACGGTCTGGCGAGCCCCTTCGCCCACCCGGTCCGTACCCTCGCGATGCTGCTCGCCGTGGCCTTCGGCACGGTCGCGGCGACCTTCGCGCTGGGGCTGACCTCGTCGCTCAACGAGGTGTCGGCGGCCGGGGACCCGGAGAGCCGCAACGACGTGAGCGTCTTCGCCGGCGGCACCACGATCGGCAGGGGCGAACGCGTCCCCGCACCGGGCACGAGCGTCCCCGAACCGGCCGACCCGGCGAAGGTGAGCGCGGCCATCGAGGCGCAGTCGGGTACCGCCCTGTACTACGGCATGGCCCAGCAGGACGCCACGGTGCCCGGAGCCTCCGGCGGCGTCCGGGTCACCCTCTACGACGGTGACTCGGCCTCCGGCAGCTACGCGATGATCTCCGGCCACTGGATCACCGGCCCCGGCCAGGTCGTCGTCTCCTCCCGTTTCCTGGAGACCACCGGCACCGGCATCGGCGACACCGTGCGGGTGACCGCCGGGAAGGACACGGCCACCCTGCGGATCGTGGGCGAGGCCTTCGACACCTCGGACGACACCCTGGAGATCCACGCGGACATCGCCGACTTCCCGGCCGTCACGCCCACCGAGTTCCGGGTCGACGTGAAGGAGGGCGTCTCACCGACCGAGTACGCCGAGAAGCTCGCCGCGGCCGTAGAGCCACTTGGCGCCGACGCCTTCGCCAACTCCCCCTCCGAGCAGGGCAACCTGCTCATCGTCGTGAACGCGATGGCCGCGCTGCTCACCCTCATGCTCGTCTCCGTGGCCGGACTCGGGGTCCTCAACTCCGTGGTCCTCGACACCCGGGAGCGCGTCCACGACCTGGGTGTCTGCAAGGCGCTCGGCATGACGCCGCGCCAGACCGTGAGCCTCGTGCTCGCCTCGGTGGCCGGGATCGGCATCCTCGGCGGCCTCATCGGGGTGCCGGCCGGATTCGCCCTGCACGGCTTCGTCCTGCCGGAGATGGCGGAGGCCGCGGGCACCGGGCTGCCACCGTCGGTCCTTGAGGTGTACGACGCTCCCGAACTGGTCCTGCTGGGGCTGGCCGGGGTCGGTATCGCCGTGCTGGGCGCGCTGCTTCCGGCGGGCTGGGCGGCCAAGGCCCGTACGGCGACGGCGCTGCGCACGGAATAGCGGACCGCCTGCTCGGCACCGTCGGATCAGCACAGTTCCATTGCGAGAACTCCAAAGCGCCGCCCGCGCCCGGCTACCTGCCTCCGCCGCAGCCGCCTCAGCGCCCCGACAGGACCACCACGGAGGAGGCGGGCGAGGCCGTCTACGACGACGGGCTCGACGGACCGCCCGACACCAGCGTCCTCGCCGGCCGGTCCCTCTCCGTGCCCTGGGGATGCGAACTTCCCCAGGGGGAGAGCTTCCTCCGGATCGAGGTGGCACCCGACTACGAGTCGGAGACCTCCGTCTTCACCGGCGAGGTGAAGAAGCACGCGCCGCGTTTGCGTGCGACGCGGGGCCGACGGCAGGGTTCGGGGTGTGGCTACTCTGCTGATCGTGCATCACACCCCCTCGCCCAACTGCCAGGCGATGCTGGAAGCCGTCGTGTCCGGCGCCACCGCGCCGGAGATCGAGAACGTCCAGGTCGTCCGGCGGGCCGCGCTGGCGGCCACCGCCTCCGACGTACTGGCCGCCGACGGCTATGTGCTGGGGACCCCGGCGAACCTCGGCTACATGTCCGGTGCCCTCAAGCACTTCTTCGACCAGGTCTACTACCCGTGCCTGGACGAGACACGGGGCCGGCCCTTCGGCTACTACGTGCACGGCGGCAGCGATGTCACCGGAGCGGTGCGGGGCATCGAGTCGATCACCACGGGCCTCGGCTGGCGGCGCGCGGCGGACGCGGTGACGGTCACCGCGGAGCCCGGCAAGTCCGACACCGAGGCCTGCTGGGAACTGGGCGCGACCCTGGCCGCCGGGCTCATGGACTGAGCGCGGCCGTAGCCCTCGGCGAACTGGTGCGCTAATTTGAGCTCCAGGTCACAGGTGGACGGTCACCCGTGGTGAGCGCGGGAGGTTCTCGTTGACCCCGGCACAACTGCGGGCCTTCTCGGCGACCGTACGCCTCGGGTCGGTGAAGGCGGCCGCGGCCGATCTGGCGGTCACCGAGGCCGCGATCTCGACGCACATCGCGCATCTGCGCCGGGAACTCGAAGACCGTCTCTTCACCCGCACGGCGGGCGGACTCGTCTTCACCCCCGGCGGACTGCGCCTGGCCAGCCGCGCCGCCGAACTCCTGGGACTCCAGGACCGCACCATCCTGGAAGTACGCCGGGCAGGGTCCGGCCGTCGCCAGTTACGAATCGCCGCGTCCAGCCTCTTCGCCGAGCATGCCGCCCCCGGGCTGATCGAACTGTTCGCCCGCCGCGCCGCCGACCTGGACGTGGAACTGAGCGTCCACGACCCCCAGCGCTTCGGCACGCTCCTCACGAACCGAGCGGTCGACGTGGCCATCGGCCCGAGGCCCGCCACCGTCGAGTCCACGACGACCTGCACCCACTTCCTCAACTACCAGGTGATCGCCGTCGTCGGCGCCGACCACCCCCTCGCGGGATACGGCGCCGGCGCCACGGAACTGCGCGACCAGACCTGGCTCCTGGGCCCCTCGGCGGTCGGCCGCACCGGCATGCTGCCCTCCGTGCTGCGCCGGCTGAGCGTCCCCGACCACAACCAGCGCATCTTCCAGAGCCAGGCCGCCTGTGTGGACGAGGCCAAGCACGGCAAGGGAATCGCCCTCGCGGTGGCCTTCTCCGTCGCCAAGGACATCGCGGCGGGGGACCTCCACCAGCTCAACGGCCCCCACCTCCCTGCCCGCGGCTCCTGGAACCTCCTCTCCCTCGCCGACCGCGAAGCCCCCGAAGCCGCCGCGGAACTACGCCGCTTCGTCACCACACCCCGCGCCACCCAGGCGATGCTGCGCGGGTCGGGCGTGACGGCGGGGCGGTTCCGGCCGGCGATCCACGTGACGTTGTGGAGCTAGAGACCCAGGGAGTCGGCGAACGACGAGAAGGCGGGCGCCACCTCCCGCCAGGCGCACTGGCGGGGGTTCGTCCAGAAGTCGCTGCCCACGACACGCGGATCGGCGGGATCGGTCCGGTAGTCCAGGGCGAGGGCCACGTCGTCACCGGGCCTGCGGTTGACCGCGATGAGCAGCGCCTGCTCGACGTCCAGCCAGGGCAGTTCCACGGGAGCCGGCCGGGTGCTGCCGCGTACCTCGTGGAAGAGATCGAGGGACAGCGGATCGTCGGCGAACAGGTCCATCGACCGCGACTCCCGCTCCATCGCCTGCGTACTCCCCAGGAAGTCGAGCGGGTCCTCGAACCACGGGATCAGCCTCGCCAGTTCCGCATCGCCGGGGTGCCGCCAACGGCCCTCCCGCAGCAGCACGGTCAGCCGTGTGGGCAGCGCGTGTCCACGGACCGTCATGATCTCCATGGCGCCCAGGGTGTCACGGGCGCCGCCGGGCATGCCGGGCCACCTCGGCGGGCACGCGCAGCAGCGCGCCGAACGTCCCGGCGGGCAGGAGCAGATCGACGTACGGCAGGGCGGCGGCCATCGTCGACGTGCGAGGGACGAACCCGGGCATCCCCGCCCGCGGATTGAGCCAGACCACCATGTGCGCCCGGCGCCGCAGCCGGGCCATCGCCGCGGCGAGGTGCTCCGCGGGGTCGCCGTCCCAGCCGTCGGAGGCGATGAGGACGACCGCGCCGCGCAGGCTGCCGCCGTGGTGGGAGGCGAGGAGGGTGGTGAGGCAGTGGGCGATGCGGGTACCGCCGAAGCGGTCGGTGACACGGTCGGTCGCCTCGGCCAGGGCCTGCCGTACCGAACGGTGGGTGAGGGCCGGCGTGAGGCGGGTCAGGGAGGTGGCGAACGCGAAGGCCTCCGCGTGGGCGCCCAGCGTGAGCGCCCGCATCAGGTGGAGATACGCCTGGGCCTGCGCCTGCATCGAACGGCTCACGTCGCACAGCACCACGACCCGGCGTGGCCGGTCGACGGGGCCCGTTCGGACCAGCCGGACCGGTTCCCAGCCGGTGCGCCGCGCCCGGGCCGCGGTCTCGCGGACCGCCACCCGGTGACCACCCGGCCGTACGGCGTGCCGACGGGAGCGGCGCACCGGCCACTCCCGCAGCGCCGACTCCAGCCACCGGCCCAGCAACTCCGCCTCCTGAGCGCCGAGTTGCTCGAAGGGAGTGTCCACGACACCCGCCAGATCACTGGGCAGCCGATCCGGGACCGTCGCCTCCAGGGCCTCCTGGTGTTCGGTGTGGGTGGCGGCGGGCGGCAACGTCACCCACGGAAGGCCGCCTGGACTGTCGTGTCCGTTCACCGGCGTGGCCGTCCGCGCGTCGCGGGTGGGAGGCGCGGACGGGTCGCCCCGGTCCGGCGCGGGGAGCACCGCCTGGCCGAAGACCGCGTCGAACACCTCGTCGAAGCGTGCCAGGTCAGCGTGGTCGCGTACGAGGGTGATACGGGCCGTCCAGTACAGCGCCGTCCGTGACGCGGGCGGGACGGCGTCCAGCGCGCGCACGAGGTCCTGCGTGGCGGTGAGGCCGACGGCCACGCCCCGCTCCCTGAGCCGGTCGGCGAGCGCGACGGCGAAGGCGGCCCGGTCGACGGCGGGCAGGAACGTCATGGCCGCGACGCCTGTTCGGGGTAGCCCAGCTCGTCGAGCGCCCCGATGACGGCGGTGCGGTCGTCCGGGCTCTTCGCGACCGCGCTGAGCGTGCCGAGGATGTCCGCGCGGACCGGCAGGGAGACACGCAGCGCGGCGAGGGCCGCGACCCAGTCGATGGCCTCGGCCATGCCGGGCGCCTTGTCGAGATCGAGCCGGCGCACCCGGCCGATGAACTCCGTCGCCGAGGCGATCAGCGGCTCGTTCGCGGCCGGTATCGAGCGGCGCAGGATCTGGGCGGCGCGCTCCGGGGAGGGGAAGTCGATCCAGTGGTACAGACAGCGGCGGCGCAACGCGTCGTGCAGCTCGCGACTGCGGTTGGAGGTGAGGATCACCAGCGGCGGCCGGACGGCGGCGAACGTGCCCAACTCCGGGATGGTGATGGCCCATTCGCCGAGGAACTCGAAGAGCAGCGCCTCGAACTCGTCGTCGGCCCGGTCGATCTCGTCGATCAGCAGCACGGGCGGCAGCGGACCCGCGTGCCGCACCGCACGCAGCAGCGGCCGGTCGTGCAGGTACTCCTCGGTGAACAGGTCCGCGTCGGCGATCCGTTCCCCGTGCGCCTCGGTGAGCCGGATGGCGAGCAGCTGGCGCTGGTAGTTCCACTCGTAGAGCGCCTCGGACGCCGTGAGCCCCTCGTAGCACTGCAACCGGATCAGCGCGGTGTCCAGCACCTGGGCGAGCGCTTTGGCCAGGCTCGTCTTGCCGACCCCGGGCTCGCCCTCCACCAGCAGCGGCCGGTCGAGGACCGTCGCCAGGAAGAGGGCGGTCGCGGTGCCCTCGTCGACCAGGTGGCCGACCGTGTCGAGGCGTCGGCGTACGTCGTCGGCGTCCGTGAACAGCTCGCTCACCGTCCCGCGACGTCCTCGACGAGAGGCAGCGCGGTCCGCGGCGACCGTACGGCCCGGACCACCTCCGCCAGGATCGACAGCGCGATCTCCGGTGCCGTACGGGCGCCGATGTCGAGGCCGGCCGGGGTGTGGACGCGGGCCCGCTGCCGTGCGTCGAGGGCGAGTCCGTCGAGGAGGGCGGCGCCGCGGCGGCGACTGGCGACGAGCGCGATGTGCGGGACGCCCGCGTCGAGCGCGGCGCGCACCGCCTCCTCGTCGCCGTGGCCCTGCCCCGCCACGATCACCGCACTCGGGTGCTCCTCGGACAGGGCGCGGGCGGTGGTGTACCCGAGGACTCCGGCCAGGGCGACGAAGGCCTCGGCGATCGGTGTGTCCCCGGCGACCACGACGAGCGGCGGCGGCAGCACCGGCTCCAGGAAGATCTCCAACGCGCCCCCGGACAGACAGGGATTGACCACGACCTGCGCGCCGGGCGCCTCCGGGAACTCCGTCCCGCCCTGCGGCAGCACCCGCAGCAGCAGCGGAGCCCCGCCGACCAGGGCGCCCAGCGCGGCCGTACGCACCGACCCCTCCGCGCAGTGGCCGCCGACGAAGCCGTCGATCGTGCCGTCGCCGTGCACGATCGCCTCGTCGCCCGGATGCGCGGACGCCGGCGCCTGGGCGCGCACCACGCGCGCGTGCACGAACGGCACCCGCCGCTCGGTGAGTTCGAGCGCCCGCGCGCTCACATCGCCGCCCATCAGATCGGCGGGGTGGGCCGGCCCCGCATGGCCTCCCACACCCGCGAGGGCGTGAGCGGCATGTCGGCGTGCCGGACACCGAACGGCTTGAGGGCGTCGACCACGGCGTTGACGATCGCGGGCGGTGAACCGACCGTCGCGGACTCGCCGACGCCCTTGGCCCCGATGGGATGGTGCGGGGAGGGCGTGACCGTGAACCCGGTCTCCCAGTCCGGGACTTCGAGCGAGGTCGGGATGAGGTAGTCCATGAGCGAACCGCTCAGACAGTTGCCGTCCTCGTCGAAGGCGATCATCTCCATGAGCGCCATGCCGACACCGTCGGTGAGCCCGCCGTGCACCTGCCCCTCGATGATCATCGGGTTGATACGGGTACCGCAGTCGTCGACCGCGACGAACCGGCGCACGGTCACCTTCGCCGTCCCCGGGTCGATGTCGACCACGCAGATGTAGGCGCCGTGCGGATAGGTGAGGTTCTCCGGGTTGTAGCAGATCTGCGCCTCCAGGCCGCCCTCGACCCCGTCCGGCAGATCGCCGGCCCCGTGGGCGCGCATCGCGATGTCCTGGATGGTGACCGAGGCCTTGGGGTCGCCCGCGACCTGGAAGGAGCCCTTCGCCCACTCCAGGTCGGCGACGGACACCTCCAGCATCGAGGACGCGATCAGCCTGGCCTTGTCCCGCACCTTGCGGGCGACCAGCGCCGCCGCGGCACCGGAGACGGGTGTGGACCGGCTGCCGTACGTGCCGAGCCCGAACGGTGTCTGGTCGGTGTCCCCGTGCACCACCTCGATGTCCTGCGGCGGGATGCCGAGTTCCTCGGCGACGATCTGCGCGAACGTCGTCTCGTGCCCCTGCCCCTGCGACTGCACCGACAGCCGCACGACCGCCTTGCCGGTCGGATGCACCCGCAGTTCGCAGCCGTCGGCCATGCCGAGCCCGAGGATGTCCATGTCCTTGCGAGGTCCCGCGCCGACCGCCTCGGTGAAGAACGACACCCCGATGCCCATCAGCTCACCGCGGGCCCGCTTCTCGGCCTGCTCGGCGCGCAACTCCTCGTACCCGGCCATCTGCCGGGCCAGGTCCATGGTGGGCGCGTAGTTCCCGGAGTCGTAGACCCAGCCGGTCTTGGTGCGGTACGGGAACTGCTCGGGGCGGATGAAGTTGCGCGTCCGCAGTTCGATCGGGTCCATCCCCAGCTCGTACGCCAGACAGTCCACCATCCGCTCGACCAGGTACACGGCTTCGGTGATCCGGAACGAGCAGGCGTACGCGACCCCGCCCGGCGCCTTGTTGGTGTAGACGGCCGTCATCTTGCAGTAGGCCGCTTCGAGGTCGTAACTGCCGGTGAAGACACCGAAGAAGCCGGCCGGGTACTTCACGGGCGCGGCCGTTCCGTTGAACGCGCCGTGGTCGGCCAGCACATGGGTGCGCAGGGCGAGGATCTTCCCGTCCCGGGTCGCCGCGATCTCCCCGCGCATCACGTAGTCGCGGGCGAAACCGGTGCTGATCAGGTTCTCCGAGCGGTCCTCCATCCACTTCACCGGCTTGCCGGTGAGCAGCGAGCCGACGATCGCGCACACATAACCGGGGTAGATCGGCACCTTGTTGCCGAACCCGCCGCCGATGTCGGGGGAGACGACCCGGATCTTGTGCTCGGGCAGCCCGGCGACCAGCGCGTACAGGGTGCGGTGGGCGTGCGGCGCCTGGGTCGTGGACCACAGGGTGAGCTTGCCGTCGACCGGGTCGTAGTCGGCGACCGCGCCGCAGGTCTCCATCGGCGCCGGGTGCACGCGCGGGTAGACGATGTCCTCGGCGACCACGACATCGGCGCGCGCGAAGGCCGCCTCGGCCTCGGCGGCGTCGCCGGTCTCCCAGTCGAAGCAGTGATTGTCGGCCTTGCCCTCCAGGTCGTCGCGGATGACGGGCGTGTCGGGGGAGAGGGCGGTGCGTACGTCGATCACGGGGTCCAGTGCCTCGTACTCGACGTCGATCAGTTCCAGCGCGTCCCGGGCGGCATAGCGGTCCTCGGCGACGACGAAGGCGACCTCCTGGCCCTGGAAGCGGACCTTGTCGGTGGCGAGGACCGCCTGTACGTCGCCCGAGAGGGTCGGCATCCAGGCCAGGCCCTTCTCGGCGAGCATGGCGCCGGTCACCACGAGGCGGACCTTGGGGTGGGCCTCGGCGAGGCTGGTGTCGATGGACACCACGCGCGCGTGGGCGAGCGGTGAGCGCAGGACGGCCAGATGCAGCATGCCGGGCAGCTGGAGGTCGTCGACGTAGCGGCCCCTGCCCCGGACGAAACGCGGGTCCTCCTTGCGCAGCATCCGGCCGTGGCCGCAGGGCTTCTGGTCGTTGTCGACGAACGCGGTGCGGTGGCCGTTGGGGGAGACGGTCGTCATGAGGTGACCTCCGCCGAGGTCGTGGTGGTGCGTGTTCCGGCTTCCTCGGCCGCCGCCCATCGGACGGAGCGCACGATGGTGGCGTATCCGGTGCAGCGGCAGATCTGCCCGGAGATCGCCTCCCGGATCTCCTGCTCGGAGGGGTCGGGATTACGGTCGAGCAGTGCCCGCGCGGTCATCATCATGCCGGGGGTGCAGAAACCGCACTGAAGTCCATGGCACTCGATGAACCCCTGCTGGACGGGGTCGAGTTGCCCGTTCTGCTCCAGCCCCTCCACCGTGCGTACCTCGTGTCCGCCGGCCATCGCGGCCAGTACCGTGCAGGACTTGACCGGTTCGCCGTCCAGCCACACCACGCACGTACCGCAGTTGCTGGTGTCGCACCCCCAGTGGGTGCCCGTCAGCTGAAGGTGGTCGCGCAGGAAGTGGACGAGCAGCAGCCGCCCCTCGATCTCCCGGGTGACCTCTTCCCCGTTGACGTTCATGGTGACCTGCACGATGGATCACGCCTCCTGTCCGGTGGCCCGGGCCACGGCCCGGCGCAGTACGCGTACGGTCAGCTCACGTGCCAGATGGCGCTTGTACTCGGCGCTGCCGCGACGGTCGGTGACCGGCGAGCACGCCTCGGCGGCCATGTCCCCGGCCCGGGCGTACGACTCCTCGTCGGGCTGCCGTCCCCGCAGGGCCTCGGCGATACCGGGGATGCCGGCGGTGTTGGGGCCGACGGCGGCGAGCCCGACGCGGGCGTCGGTGACCATCCCGCCCTCCAGCCACACCGCGGCTCCGGCCGAGACGACCGCCCAGTCCCCGGCCCGCCGCTCCACCTTCTCGTACGCGCTCGACCCGCCGGGGCGGACGGGGAAGCGGATCTCGGTGAGGATCTCCGCGTCACCGACCGCGGTCTCGTACGGCCCGCGATGGAAGTCCTCCATCGGCACGAGCCGTTCGCCGCCCCGGCCACGGATCACGCACACCGCGTCGAGCGTGGTGCACACGGCGGACAGGTCCTCGGAAGGATCCGCCTGGCACAGGGAGCCGCCGAGCGTTCCCCGGTTCCGTACGACGGGATCCGCGATGACCCGCTCGGCGTCCCGGAAGATCGGGAAGGCGGCGGCGAGTTCGTCGGACTCCAGCAGTTCCCGGTGCCGGGTCATGGCGCCGATCCGGATCGTGTCGGGCCCGACCCGGATGTAACCGAGCTCGCCGTGCAGCTCGTTGATGTCGATCAGGTACTCGAACTCGGCCAGCCGCAGCTTCATCATCGGGATCAGACTGTGCCCGCCGGCCACCAGCCGCGCCGTGTCGCCCAGCCGGTCCAGGAGCGAGATGGCTTCTTCGACGCTGTGCACCCGCTGGTACTCGAACGGAGCGGGAACCTGCATGGGCGCAATCCCCCTGTCTCGCCCGGCGGTCGGCCGGGCGCGTCGGGCGCTGTGTGCGGCCCATTTCGCCCGCGGCGCCGACGGGTGTCAACGGCTGGTTAACCGTTCACTTAACTCGTCCACTCAACTCGTCGGCCCGCTGCCGGGCGCCCATGGGATGCTGACCGCATGGGCGATCATGTGCGGCACGACTCCGTCCGCCGCAGCTACGACACCGTGGCCGAGGAGTACGCGAGGCGACTGCACGCCGAACTCGACGACAAGCCTCTCGACAAGGCCCTGCTCGCGGCCCTGTTCGAACAGACGGAGCCGGGGACCACGATCGGCGACCTGGGCTGCGGGCCCGGGCATGTGGCCGCCCGGCTCGCCGGGATGGGTGCGCGCACGGTCGGGATCGACCTGTCGCCGGGCATGGTCGCGGCGGGCCGGCGCCGGTTCCCGCAGGTGGAGTTCCGTACGGGCGATCTGGTGGAACTGCCCGCCGAGAACGCCGAGTTCGGCGCGGTGACCGCCCTCTACACGATCATCCATCTCGCACCCGGTGAACTGCACCGCGCCTTCGCGGAGATGGCACGCGTCCTGCGCCCCTCCGGCCTTGTCCTGCTCTCCTTCCACATCGGCGAGGAGATCCGGCACGTGGACGAGTGGTGGGGGCACCGGGTGGACGTCGACTTCCGCTTCCTCGACCCGACGCGCGTCGCCGAGTCGCTGGAGGAGGCCGGGTTCACGGTCGAGATGCGCCTGGAACGCACCCACTACGCCCACGAGGTGGAGACCCGCCGCGCCTACCTGCTGGCCCGCAGCGCGGTGAGCACGGGCTGATAGAACCCCGTCGAGTCCGGTGCGCGCCACTCGGCCTCGGTGAAACCGGCCTCGGCCACGAAGCGCGTGAGCCGGGCGCGCGTCAGCGCCCAGTAGGTGGTCCGGCGGGTACGAACCGTCCAGGTGTCGCCCGCGGGGAGGAGCTGGAGGTGCTCCAGGTCGTAGTGTTCGCCGTCCTCGTGCCAGTGCCAGAGCTGAAGGGTGACGACCCGGCCCTCGGGGGTCTCGGCGATCTGTGGCGGCGGCGCCGGTGGCAGGGCCGCGAGGAGCTCGTCGTAGGGCCGGACGGTCAGCACCAGCAGTCCGCCGTCGCGCAGCACGCGTCGCATGTCGCGCAGCGCGGCGATGACGTCCTGCGCGCACAGGAGGTGCGGGAGCGAATTGTCGGCGCAGACGACGACATCGAACCCCGCGTCGGGGAACGGCAGTTGGCGCATGTCGGCGGCGACGACCGGGAGTTCGACGCCTCGTGCCGTCGCCTCGGCCGTGGCACGTGCCACGGCGACGGCGCTCAGATCGCCGCCGACGACCCGGTGTCCGGCCCGGGCCAGCCCGATGGCCTGGGTGCCGATGCCGCAGGAGCAGTCGAGAACGCGCCGCGGCCCCGCTCCGAGCCGCTGCCGGACGAGCGTGTCGAGCGCCACCGCCTGGCGGGCCATGCTCGCGTCCCAGTCGGCGAAGATCAGGTGGTAGTCGCGGGCCAGATCGTCGTAGAAGCGCCGCACCGAGGAATCCGACATGCGGTCAGTCAAGCACCGCCTCCCAGGTGTCGACGGCGAAGTGGAGCGTCATGCCGTTGCGTCCGTACAGCTCCGGCGCACCCGTGGCGTTGGCCGTGTCCACGCCGAGCCCCACGGTGTCCCGCCCCCGCGCGGCGAACGCGCCGAAGGCATGCCGCAGCAGCAGTCCGCCCAGACCCAGACCACGGGCCTCGCGCAGCACCCCGATGCTGCGGATCCACCCCATCGCCTCCCGGTCGTCCCGGGAGATCAGGAACCCGCAGTCCCCCGACTCCTGCGTGTCGGCGATCCACACCAGCGACCAGTCGAGGAGTTCGGCGTCGACGTCGTGCAGCCACTGCTCGTACGTGCGCGGCTGGAAGTCGAAGTGCTCGGCGAAAGAGGCCTGGTAGAGCCGGTGGACGCGCTCACGGTCGGCGTCCGTGGCACACGGCCGTATCCGTACCCCGGCGGGCGGCTCGGGGGCGAGGTCACGTGCCGGGTCCAGAGGGCGCCGCAGCACGTGGTAGCGGCGTACCACCTGCCAGCCCCGTGCCTCGATCAGCGAGGTGTCGAGCGTGGGCTCGGTGTTGAGATGCAGATGCACCACCGCCCTCGCCGCACCGTTCGCCCGGGCCTTGTCGACGGCCCTGGTCCGCATGGCGTCCAGCAGCAGCTCGCCGGCCGGCTGGTGGTCGGGGAGGACGTAGTGGTCGATGTCGACGCGCTCGTCCCCGGAGTCGTCCCACAGCAGCCCGTACGCCACCAGCAGGTCTCCGTCGAAGGCCAGCCAGGAGTCGCGCTCCAGATCGATGTCGGGCCGCTTCAGATCGGCCTCGACGGTGTGCAGGTCGGTCTCGCGCCGGCCGATCTCGATCTCGTCGACGGTGTTGAGGAGTTCGGTGACGGCGGGGGCGTCGGCGAGCACGGCGGGGCGCAGGAGGTAGGACATGAGGGCCAGAGTGCGGGGGAGCGCGGGAGCGTGCAACGGAATTTCGCGCGGCGGGTGCCGCGGCCGCTTCGTCCGATTGCTCGTTTGTCACCGCTTTCTGGTGTCTCGGTATCAAAACAACCGGTAACGTCACCCTTCTCAGACCGGCTCGTGTTCGGGGGCAGCGCATGGACTACTACGACCTCGGCACGCACGGCCGTACCGTGACGACCTCGTCCCCGGAAGCCCAGCTGTGGTTCGACCGCGGTCTCGTGTGGACGTACGCCTTCCACCACGAGGAGGCCGTCGCCTGCTTCGAGGCCGCCGTCCGGGCCGACCCCGACTGCGCCATGGCCCACTGGGGCATCGCGTACGCGCTCGGCCCCAACTACAACAAGCCGTGGGAGTTCTTCGACGGGGAGGACCTCCTGCGGACCGTCGAGCGCACCCACGCCGCCGTGGAGTTGGCGCACGAGAAGGCGCGGACGGCTGCCACGCCCGTCGAGCGGGCCCTGATCGGCGCCCCGCGCAGCCGCTACCCGCAGGCGAAGGCCGTCGAGGACTGCTCGGTGTGGAACGCGCCGTACGCCGACAGCATGCGCGCCGTCCACGAACTCGCCCCCGACGACCTGGACATCGCCACCCTGTACGCCGACGCCCTGATGAACCTGACCCCCTGGCAGCTGTGGAACCTCAGGACCGGTGAGCCGGAGGAGGGCTCCCGCACCCTGGAGGCCAAGGCGGTACTGGACCGCGCGGTCGCGACGGACGCCGGCACACGCCATCCGGGCGCGCTGCACCTGTACATCCACCTGATGGAGATGTCCCCGACACCCGAGACGGCGCTGCCCGTCGCCGACCGGCTGCGCGGACTGGTCCCCGACGCCGGCCACCTCCAGCACATGCCCACCCACCTCGACGTGCTGTGCGGCGACTACCGGCGGGTCGTGTCGGACAACAGCGCCGCGATCACCGCCGACGAGAAGGTCCACGCCCGGTCCGGGGCCATGAACTTCTACACCCTGTACCGGGCGCACAACCACCACTTCAAGATCTACGGCGCGATGTTCCTCGGCCGGTCCCGGACCGCCCTGGATGCCGCCGCCGGGCTGGAGGCCTGCGTCCCGGAGGAACTGCTGCGGGTGCAGAGCCCGCCCATGGCCGACTGGCTGGAGGGCTTCCTCGCCATGCGGGTCCATGTGCTGATCCGCTTCGGCCGCTGGACCGACATCCTCGCACTGCCCCTGCCCGCCGATCAGGAGCTGTACAGCGTGACGACGGCGATGCTGCACTACGCCCGCGGCGTCGCCCTGTCCGCCACCGGCCGGATCGCCGAGGCCGAGGCCGAACGCGTCCTGTTCCACGAGGCGGTGGCCCGGGTCCCGGAGACGCGGATGCTGTTCAACAACACCTGCGCCGACGTCCTGGCCATCGCGTCCGCGATGCTCGACGGCGAACTGGACTACCGCAAGGGCGACTTCGACGCCGCGTTCGCCGCGCTGGAGCGGTCCGTCGACCTCGACGACAACCTGCCCTACGACGAGCCGTGGGGATGGATGCAGCCCACCCGGCACGCCTACGGCGCCCTGCTCCTGGAACAGGGACGGGTAGCGGAGGCCGAGGCGGTCTACCGCGCCGACCTCGGACTCGACGACACGCTGCCGCGAGCGGTGCAGCACCCGGGCAACGTGTGGGCGCTGCACGGCTTCCACGAGTGTCTCGTGCGGCTCGGCAGGACCGGCGAGGCACAGATCGTGGCACAGCAGCTGAAGATCGCCGTCGCACAGGCGGACGTACCGATCCAGGCGTCGTGCTTCTGCCGCCTCGACACCGACTGCTGCTCCTGATCACCCGGTGAACAGCCGCAGTTGCAGAGCCAGCATGCTGTAGTACCCGACCAGTGTCGACAGTTCGAAGAGTGTGCGCTCGCCGAGGGCCGCCCGCGCGGCCTCGTACCCGGTGTCACTGATCGAACCTCCGTGACGCACCAGCCTCCGGGTGAACTCCCAGGCCGCACACTCGACGGTGTCCGGGAACCGTGGATCCCGGCCCTCCCGCAGGGCCGCCAGCTCGGCCTCCGTCAGGCCGACCGCCGCGCCCACCCGTTCGTGCGCGTGCCGCTCGAAGGCGCTGTCCCAGTACTGCGCCACCACCAGGACGGCGATCTCCCGTACCCGTGGCTCCAGCCGGGTCCGGTACCGGATCGCCGCGCCGAGGTCCTGGAGCGCACGGCCGAGACCGGGGCTGAGCAGCATGGCGTTGAACGGCCCTTCCAGACGCCCTTCGGTGTCGGTGAGGGCGAAGTGCTGGGGTCCCGAGGCCCGTGCGCCCGAGGTGATCTCCGCGTAGAGCACGCCCTGCTCCGCGTCGAGCCGGGAGGGAGGAAGCCGCTCCAGACGGGTCATCGCACCTCCTCCGCCAGCGCCACCAGTTCCTCGTCCGTGAGCAGCCGCTCGTGCGTGGCCATGAACTCCCGGGCCCGGGCGAGGACTTCGTCCACCTGGGCGGGGGCGAGCTCGACGCCGGCCTGCGCCAGCTTGTCGGTGAGTGTGTAGGGGCCGCTGTCCGGAGTGAAGGGCACGGTGCGTGTGTTGCCGACGAGGGCCGGCTCCAGGCAGTTGTGCAGGAGCGGGTCGACCTCGGTCTCCTGGGTGATGAGGTCCATGCCGCCCCAGCAGAAGGCGTGGGTGCCGGTGACCGGGTGGTTCCACGCCGGGTGATAGCCCGTCAGGGCCTCGGCGGTGCGGGCCAGTTCGGTCAGGCGGTCGGTTCTGATGCCCGTACGCACGCCGTACAGCGCCTCGAAGGCGAGGGCGGTCGCCGCCAGGTCGGCGTTGCCGGGGCCGCCGCAGTAGCCGTTGACCGACAGTTCGACGGCCGTGGCTCCGGCGCGGACGGCGGCGACCGCGCAGCCCACGGCCAGCCCGAACGTGTTGTGCGGATGCAGGCCCACCTCGGCATCGGGCGCGAGCGTCCGGGTGAGCCGTACGAGATGCGCGTACGCCTCCGGACTCATCGCTCCCGGGCCGTCGAAGAGGGTGAGTTCCGTGGCCCCCGCCGCGGCGAGCGTGGTGACGGACTCCGCGTGGATCTCGTCCGTGGCGTAGGAGACCATGAGCAGCGGTACGACGACGTCGAGGCCGCGCTCCCTGGCGTACGTGACCAGCCGGGCGGCGCGCGTCAGCACGGCGGTCCGGTCGCGTGCCGTCGCGCCGGTGCGCCACTCCTCGCCGCGCCAGGCCTGGGCGTAGACGGGCGCCTGGTAGATGAGCGAGGTCTCGCCGAAGCCCTGCACCCACACCTGTACGGCGTCGTAGCCCGCGGCTGCGGCGCGGTCGATGTCCTCGGGGGAGCGCATCAGCGGGCAGACGATCCGGCACTCGGGGTTCTCGCCCTTGACCAGTTCGACCTCGGCCTTGAGGGCGGTGCCGTCCCGCCCGCCGAGGCCCGCCGTCACCACCTCGGCCACCCCGCTGCCCACCAGCCGGCGCAGGAACTCCGCCTTCGTGTCGGCGGACGCGACGACACCGGGCAGTGTCTCCACCGAGCGCAGGGTCGCGTCGCGCAGCCGGACCGAGGCCGGCAGTGAACCGACCACGTCCGTACGGCGGTTGAGCGGGCTGACCGACCAGCGGCCCGGTTCGTAGGCACCCGGCTCGCGGCGCCGCGCGAGTTCCGCGCGGAAGCGGGCGATCTCCTCCGGTGTGAACACAGGTGGCTTCTCCATACGACCATCCAAGCTCGGTGTCGACACTAAAGGCAATAGATCTGCGTCGCTGGTCCAGATCTGGTCTGGATGTTTACTTTCTGTCGACACCTCGCTAAAACTGTCGACAGTTTCGTCCCTGATGGAGTCCCTGATGGAGGAGAGCTTCCGTGACTCAAGACCTGCCCGACCAACGCCGCGGCCGCCTCGCGGGGCGGGTCGCCGTCATCGGCGGCGCCGGCAGCGTGGGCCCCGGCTGGGGCAACGGCCGCGCCACCGCCGTGATCTTCGCCCGCGAGGGCGCCACCGTCTTCCTGGCCGACCGGGACAAGGAGTCCCTGGAGGTCACCGCACGACAGATCCGCGAGGAGGGCGGCACCGCGCACACGGCGGTCCTCGACGTCACCGAACCGACCGCGGTGGAGGCCTACTTCGACGAGTGCGAGCGGGCGGCCGGCCGGATCGACGTCCTCGTCAACAACGTCGGCGGCTCCCGCGCCGGAGGCGCCGTCGAACTGAGCGTCGAGGACTGGGAGAGTCAGCTCCGTACCAATCTGACCAGCGCCTTCCTCGCCTGCAAGCACGTCATCCCGGTCATGCGGCGCGGCGGCGGGGGCGCCATCGTCAACACCGCCTCGGCGTCCGGGCTGCGCTGGACGGGCGCGGCACAGGTCGGGTACGCGGCGGCCAAGGCCGCGGTCATCCAGCTGTCCCGCGTCACGGCCGTCGAGTACGCGCCCGACCGCATCCGGGTGAACACCGTCGTCCCCGGCCAGCTGCACACCCCGATGGTCGAGGCCCGGCTCGCCCACCAGCGCGCGGACGGTGACGTGACGAAGCTGCTCGCCCAACGGCAGGCCAGGATCCCGCTCGGCTTCATGGGCGACGGCCGGGACACCGCGTACGCGGCACTCTTCCTCGCCTCCGACGAGGCGCGCTTCGTCACCGGTACGGAGATCGTCGTCGACGGCGGAATGACGGCGCGCTGTGACTGAGCCCGCCCTCCAGGCCTCCCCGGGCTGCCCGCCCCCGCACCCGGCTCCGCGCAGGCCGGTCCTGGCGCTGCCGCGGGACAGCTGCGACGCCCACTGCCATGTCCTCGGCCCCGCCGACGTCTTCCCGTACGCCCGCGACCGCACCTTCACCCCGCTCGACGCGCCCAAGGAACAACTCCGGGCGCTCCACGCCCACCTGGGGCTGACCCGGGCCGTGGTCGTCCAGTCCTCCTGTCACGGCCACGACCACGCCGTGCTGCTGGACGCGCTGCGGTCCGGCGGCGGGCGGCTGAGGGGAGTGGCGCTGGTCGGCGAGACGACGACCCGGGCCGAGATCGAGCGGCTCCACCTCGCCGGGGTACGCGCCTTCCGGCTCAACTTCCTCCCGCATCTGCGCACCCCGCCCACCCGGGCCGAGATCGACTCGGTGCTGGAACGCGTCGACGGACTCGGCTGGGCGGCCCAACTCCACGTCCAGGGTGGGGAGATCGCCGGACTGGATGCCGTCGTGCGGGCTCTGCCCGGGCGCACGGTCGTCGATCACATGGGCCGCGTCGACCTCGCCGAGGGGCTCGACAGCCAGGCGCTGCGCGGCCTGCGTGCCCTGCTCGACACGGGACGCGTGTGGGTGAAGGTCAGCGGTGTCGACCGGATCTCGCGCCAGGGGCCGCCCTACGGCGACGCCGTGGCCGTGGCCGCCTCACTGGTGGCCCACGCGCCGGAACGCGTGGTGTGGGGCACCGACTATCCGCACGTCAACATCGTCGGCGAGGCCCCCGACGACGGCCTGCTCGTCGACCTCGTCGGGCGCATCGCACCCGACCCCGCGCATCTGCGGCGGTTGCTGGTCGACAACCCGGCCGAACTCTATGACTTCCCGTCAGCTTCCTGACTTTCCTGAGAGCGCGATATGAGTTCACGAGTGTCGGCAGAGATGCCAGGTATTTCGCTGTCACATCCCTTGAAGCGCCAAAGTGTCGACAGTAGTGTCCCGACTCGAACCCCACGTGAGGAGAACGGCCATGCCTGAGCTTCCCCGCGACAGGCTCCTCCGACGCGGCGAGCCGGCGTACGAACGGGCCCGCCTCGACGCGGTCTGGAACGAACGCAAGCCCGACCGCCACCCGGACGTCATCGTGCTCGCCGAGAGCGAGCGGGACGTGGTCGCCGCCGTACGCCTCGCACGGAGCGAGGGGCTGGCCATCGGGATCCGTTCCGGTGGCCACAGCTGGGTGGGCAACGGGGTGCGCGACGGCGGCATGCTCCTCGACCTGTCACGCCTGGCGGACATCACCGTCGACCCGGCGCAGCGGACGGCCGCCGTTCAACCGGCCGTGACAGGACCGGCGTTGCTCGAACAGCTCGCCCCGCACGGCCTGTTCTTCCCCACCGGCCACGCACCCACGGTCGGCGTCGGCGGTTTCCTCCTCGGCGGCGGCTACGGCTGGGACTCACGACGTCTGGGCCCCGCCTGTCTGAGCATCGAGGCCGTCGACGTCGTCCTCGCCGACGGCACCCTCGTGCACGCCACCGACGACACCCACCCCGACCTGCTGTGGGCGGCACGCGGCAGCGGCCCCGGCTTCTTCGGCGTGGTCACCCGCTTCCACCTGAACCTGCACGACCTGCCCCGCCGCATCCTGCGCACCGCCCACACCTACCCCCTCGACCTGCTCGACGAGGTGCTCGCCTGGTCCTACGACACCCTCGACCACCTCGATCCCGCCGTCGAGTTCTCGGCGAAGGTCGGCTTCTCCCCCTGGCTCGAACGGCAGACCGTCTCCGTCACGGCCACCGCCTTCTGCGACACGGACGAGAACCCCCTCGCCCCCCTGGAGGACGCGCCCTTCCGGGACCGGGCCGTGCGCGCGGTGGTCGCGCAGGAGACCACCATGGCCGAGCTGTACGACTACGCCGACCGTATGACCCCGCCCGGTATGCGCTGGGCCCTCGACGGGATCTGGACCGACGAACCGGTCGACAAGGTCCTGGAAGCCTCCCGGCCGCTGTTCGACGCCATCCCCGACACCACCAGCCATGTGCTGTGGATGCTGTGGGGCGGTTTCCCGGAGCGGCCGAACGCCTGCTGGTCCAGCCAGGCCAAGCTCTACCTCTCACCCAACGCCGGCTGGACCGACCCCGCCGAGGACCTCGCCCACGAGCACTGGACCCACGGCCTCCTCGCCGGCATCCAGCACCTGTCCAAGGGCCTTCAGTTCTCCGACAACAACCTCGCCGACCGCTTCGACCACGGACTCAGCCCGGCCAACTCCGCACGCCTGGAACAGATCCGTTCCCTGTACGACCCCGACGGACTGTTCCGCACCTATATGACCCCGCAGGAATCCACGACCGCCTACGCCGCCGCGGGACGCGCGCGGACCCACTGAAGGAGAGCCGTTCCATGCACAACCGTTCCCTGCACACCACGAGAAACCCGCGGCGCCGCACCCTGCTCGCCCTCCCCGCACTGGCCGTCACCCTGTCGCTCGCCGCCACCGCCTGCGGCGGCGACTCGGACGCCGCCACCACCAGCGACGGCAAGGCGAAGGTCACCGTCCTGCGCTCCAACGGAGCCATCTTCGAACCGCTCTACATCGCCCAGCAGCAGGGCTACTTCAAGGACGCCGGCCTCGACGTCACCATCAAGGCCGGCGCCCAGGACACCTCCCAGAACGCGCCCTCCGTCCTCAACGGCGAGGCCCAGTTCGCCATGACGGACAGCTCCGGCTTCCTCAAGAGCGCCGCCGCCGACATGCCGCTGAGAATCGTGACAGGGCTCCAGTCGGCGACCACGAAGACCGACCCCACCGACGGACTGCTGGTCGAGAAGAGCAGCGAGATCGAGTCGTTCAAGGACCTGGAGGGCAAGACCGTCGGCATCTCCGCCCTCGGCGGCACCATCCAGTTCATCTGCGAGTACCTGGTGCAGAAGGACGGCGGCGACCCGAAGAAGGTCAAGTTCGTCGCCCTGCCGACGACCTCCCTCACCGACGCCGCCACCTCCGGCAAGACGGACGCGATCTTCTCCTTCGGCCCGTTCTACTTCGCCGGCCTCGACAGCGGACTGCGCTCCATCGGCAACGGCATGAACGACGTGCCCGGCATGGTCCAGGGCCTGCTGTTCTCCAGCCAGGAGTACCTGTCGAAGAACGAGGACACCGCGAAGAAGTTCATCGAGGCCGTCGCCAAGGCCATCGACTACGCCAACGAGAACCCCGCCGCCGTCAAGGCGATCGACAAGAAGTACACCCAGGTCCCGGCCGCCTTCATCGACGCACACGACACCAACCACTACGACAGGACCCTCAACACGACCGTCATGCGCACGGTGATCACCAAGATGCACGAGTTCGACCTGCTCGACAACGAGCCCAAGGACGAGGCCGTCTACTGGGACCAGGCCCCGACCTCGGCCGGGGAGTAACGATGGCCAAGGTCCGACTGCTGCAACTCGGCGCCCTCGGCGCCGTGTTGCTGCTGTGGGCGATCGTCTCCGCCGTGGGCGTGGTCAGTTCGACCGCGCTCCCGGGCCCGGCCTCCGTGGCCGCCGCCCTGGGCGAGCTGCTCGGCAGCGGAGCGTTCTGGCAGGCGGTGGGGGAGACCCTGCGGGGCGCGGTCACCGGACTGGTGGTGGCGATCGCCGTGGGGATCCCGATCGGTCTGGTGACCGGCGTGTACGCGGCGGCCGAGGAATCCTCCCGGCTGCTCATGGAGATCCTCAGATCCTTCCCGGTGATCGCCCTCCTCCCGGTGTTCCTGCTGGTCCTCGGCTCGACACCGGGCATGAAGGCCACCGTCGTCTTCATCGCCTGCGTCTTCCCGGTACTGCTCCAGGCCCAGTACGGAGCCCGCAGCGTCAGCCAGGCCGTACGCGAGACCGCCCGCGGCTACCGCATCCCCTGGCTGCTGCAACTGCGCCGGGTGGTCCTGCCGGCCGCGGCCCCCTCGATCATGACGGGGCTACGACTGGCGGCGACGACCTCGGTCCTGGTCTCCATCGGCGTCGAGGTGCTCACCACCCTGCCCGGCATCGGCCACATGATCATGGAGTCGCAGCAGGCGGGCGCCTCCGCACGGGCCTACGCCTACATCCTGACCGCCGGGACCATCGGCTACACGATCACCCTGCTCGCGCAGTCCGCCGAGCACCGGCTGCTGCGCTGGCGCCCGCCCACGCACACGGGAGAGGAGTAACCGCGTGCCCTGGAAGCCGATCCTGCGCCAACTCTGGCTGCCCGCCCTGGTGTTCGCCGTCCTCCTGATGGCGACCGCGGGCAGCACCAGCTTCTACTTCCCGCCCCTCACCGAGGTACTCGGCACCCTGTGGGACGAGCTCCTGCACGAGGGACTCTTCGGCGACCTGCTGTTCAGCCTGCGCAACATCCTGTGCGGACTGGCCCTGGCCACCGTCGTCGGGGTCGGCGCCGGACTCGTCATCGGCGAGATCCGCACCCTGCGCCTGGCCACCGGCCCCCTCCTCGACTTCGCCCGCGCCACCCCCACGGTCGGATTCGTCCCCGTCATCATCCTCACCCTGGGCATCGGATCGGGACCGAAGATCTTCCTGATCTTCCTCGGCTCGGTGTGGCCGATCCTGCTCAACACGGTCAGCGGCGTCCAGGCCATCGGCCCGGCCGTCCACGAGACCGCCCGCGGCTACCGCATCCCCTGGCCGCTCAGACTGCGCCGGGTGATCCTGCCCGGCGCACTGCCCCAGATCCTCGCGGGCATCAGGGTCGCCCTGTCCATCGCCGTCGTCCTCATGGTCGTCAGCGAGATCTACGGCTCACCCGTGGGCCTCGGCAACTTCATCCTCCAGAGCGGCTCCAGCTTCCACGTCGCCGAGACCTGGGCCGGAACCATCCTCATCGGCATCCTCGGCTACGCCCTGAGCGTGCTGCTCCTCCTCGTCGAACACCGCCTGCTCGGCTGGTACCACGAGCGCGCACCCCGGACCCGCTCACCGCGACCGGCCGTCACCGAGAGCATCAAGAGCAACGGAGTCGCCGTATGACACGAGGATCCACCCTGTACGTCGAGGACCTCTCCATGTCCTTCGGGGACCACCGGGTGCTCGACGGCCTGGCCCTGAGCGTCGACCCGGGGGAGTCCGTGTGCATCGTCGGCCCCTCCGGCGCCGGCAAGACGACCCTGCTGCGCTGCCTGGCCGGGCTGACCCGCCCCACCGCGGGCCGGGTCCGCTACGGCGACCAACCGCTCACCGAGCCCCACCCGGACATCGCCGTCGTCTCCCAGGACTACCGCGGCTCCCTGCTGCCCTGGCTGCGCGCCTGGGACAACGTCGCCTTCCCCCTCCAGGGGCGGGGCGTGAAGAAGGCCGTACGCAGACAGCGGGCCCTGGAGTGCCTGGAGGCGGTCGGTCTGCCCGACGTCGGCGACAAATACCCCTGGCAGCTCTCCGGCGGTATGCAGCAGCGGGTGGCCATCGCCCGCGGACTCGCCTACGACGCCCCCGTACTGCTCATGGACGAGCCCTTCGGGTCGGTCGACGCGCAGTCCCGCTTCGACCTGGAGGACCTCACCCTGCGACTGCGCCGCGAACTCGGCATCACCGTCCTCGTCGTCACCCACGACATCGACGAGGCCGTCTACCTCGGCGACCGCGTCATCGTGCTCGGCGGCAGGCCGACCGCGGTCCTCGACAACCTCACCATCCCGCTCGGCCCCGACCGCGACCAGCTCACGACCCGGGCCGACCCCCGCTTCGCCGAACTGCGCACCCGCGTCCTGGCACTGATCCGCGGCGAGAAGGTGCCCTCGGGTCCGGCGGCGGCACGACGGTGACCACCAGGTTCGACCACATCGGCATCTCCGTGCCGGACCTGCTGGCCGCCGTCATCTGGTACCGCAGGGCGCTGCACCTCACCGAGGAGCGCGCCTTCGCGGTCCCCGGCACCGATCTGCGCGGAGTGATGCTCCGTCACCCCAGCGGCTACCGCGTCGAACTGCTCCATCGGCCGGCCGCCGCACCGGGTATCGCGGCCGACAGCCCCGTGCAGGCCGCGGGCACGCTCGGCTACGGACATCTGTGCCTGAGCGTCGACACCCCCGACGAGGTCGACACCGAGTACGCCCGGCTCGTCGCCGCCGGCGCGGGCGTACGGATCAGCCCGTGCCCCGCACCGCGGCCGGACGCACGGATGGCGTTCGTGTCCGACCCGTTCGGCAATCTCATCGAACTGATCAACCGGGCCCCCTGACCGCCCGGTTCACCTACCCCTCACCCCGGCCGACCGCCACCCCCGTCGGTCAGCCATGCCTGAAAACCACTAGGAACAAGGGAGTTCACGTGACACGCACCAGCGCGCCAGGCCCAGAGGTCACCTACCGGGCCCGTCCCCGCGCCCTGCTCGTGGCGGTGGCCGCCGCGTTCGCCCCGACGCTCGTCGTCCCCGCGAGCGCGCACGCGGCGTCCACCAAGGCCGGCACCCGCATCACCGTCGGCTCCGGGGAGACCCTGGAGCTCACCGAGACGACGACCGCATGCCGCCTCACCATCGCGGAGGGCGGCGTCATCACCGTCCCCGACGGCTACAACCTCACCCTCACCGTCAACGGCGTGGAGACCGGCGCCAAGCTGGCCGCCCTCACCGACGGCTACGGCGGAGCGGCCGTCGCGATAGCCGCGGGCACCTACCGCGGCACGATCGTCCTGACGGTCGCCGAGGCCACCGACCTCGCCTACAGCGACCTCACCTTCCCCTTCCGGCAGGCGATCTACGTCGACGCCGACGGGGTCGACGAGGCCAAGTCGGTCCCCTCCGACGTACGCGGCGGCACCGTCACCGACACCTCCGCCTCGAACATCCAACTCCTGTCCAACGGCGAGTCGTTCAACGGCGTCTATGTCACCGGCGGCGGCACCTACACCCTCACCAACCCGAAGATCGCCTTCGACGGCAACGGCCGCTGCGACTTCATCGGCTACGGCGCCTCCGTCGTCGGCACCGGCGAGGGCACCACCCTCGTCCTCGACGGCGCCACCATCAACAACGTGGGCGTGGTCCGTACCGCGGTCATCGCCGACGCCACCGCCAACGTCGTCGTCAAGAACTCCACCCTGCACTGCGCCGACGGCACCGTCCCCGCCGAGTACCCGACCGCCGGCACCGGCGACACCCGCTACATGATCACCGTGCCGTGGATGCTGGGCCTGTCCGGCAACGTCCGCACCACCAACCTGCTCGGCACCAGCACCCGCGCGTCCTTCGTCAACTCCACGATCTCCTCGGAGAAATGGGGCGCCCTGTCCGTCGACGGCGGCAGCTACTGCACCCTCACCGCCATCAACTCCACCATCGCCAACACCGGCGGCCAGGGCTACGGCTCCTACGCCATCGGCAACGTCACCGAGCACTTCCTCGGCTGCACCTTCGACGTCGGCGACTACGCCCTCATCCACTGGGGCGCCTCCGCCCACTACGGCGACAGCACCGCCGCCGCGGTCGCCGCACTCAACGAGTCCCTGGAGATCGGGCTCACCAGCGCCGAGTTGAGCGGCCTTCCGGTGAAGTCGACCGTCATCGACTCCGGCCGATTCATGGTCCTGTGGTACGCGGCCGGATCCGTCACCATCGACGGCGGCACCCAGGTCAACACCGCCGAGACCACGTTCATGTGCAAGGCTGTCGCGGGCACCGTCACCGTCGACGGCTCCGACGGGGCCGCCATCAACCCCGGGAACGGCGTCATCTTCCAGCTGATGGACACCGACCGCCCCAGCAGCGTGACGGTGTCGGGCAAGCCCTGGAAGACCGAGACGATCGGCACCTACACCGAACCCACGGGAAGTCCCACCAAGTCGTCCAGCTGGACCACCACCAGCTCCCAGTCCACGGACGCGAAGGCCACCTTCACGGACATCGCGCTGACCGGCGACCTCTACAACTCGGTGCGGGGCGGCGGCAACGCGAGCCTCCAGGGCCAGAACCTGACCGTGAGCCTCACCGGCTCCACGATCGAGGGCGTCATCTCCGCGTCCACGGCCAAGCACAGCGTGTCGACGATCACCTCGGCCGAGTACCGCGAGATCAGCGAGGTCACCAACACCGCGAGCGCGGTCGTCAACAACGGCGTCCTGGTGACCCTGGGCGCCGGCTCCACCTGGACGGTCACCGGCACCTCGTACCTGAGCGCGCTGACCCTGGCGTCGGACGCCGCGATCGAGGCGCCGTCCGGCAAGACGGTGACGCTCACGGTCGACGGGACCACCAAGGCGATCACCGCGGGCACCGCGTACACGGGAGCCATCACCCTGACCGTGGCGTAACCGCACGAAGAGCGCTCGGCCCCCGGAACGGTGCTTCACCGTTCCGGGGGCCGGAGTCGTCATGGTCGATGGGCCTTCGCTAGGCCCCGATCATGTTGTAGCCCCCGTCCGCCACGAGGAAGCCCCCGGTGATGTGGTTCGCGTCCTGTGTGGCCAGGAACAGCGCGGCCCCCGCGAGCTCCTCGGGGCCGGGAATCCGACCCATCGGCGTGGCCCCGCGCAGCACCTCGCCGCGCCCGCTCTTCCAGTCGTCCCGCCCGAGGGTCGCCTCGGTCTCGATGAACCCGGGTGCGAAGACGTTGACCCGGACACGGGGTGCGAAGGCATGGGCGTACGACTTGGTCAGGCCGATGATCCCGTACTTCGCGGCCGCGTACTGCGGTGCCCGCGCACTGCCGCGCACCACCACCGTGGAGCCGATGTTGACGATGGCGCCGCCCCCCTCCTGCTCCAGCATCCGGGCCCCGAACTCATGGGTGCACAGCAGCGTGCCCTTGATGTCGACGGCGAGCACATGGTCGATGGACTCCTCGGTGATGTCCCGCCAGGACATCTGCTCGCGGGCCACGTCGCCGACGTTGTTGACCGCCACGTCGAGGCGGCCGAAGTGTGCCCAGACGTCGTCCGCGAGCTGCCTGATCTGGTCGTGCTCGGCGATGTCGGCCTGGACGACGAAGGCCTTGCGGCCGAGCGCGGCGACCCGCTCGGCCGTCGCCTCGGCGCCCTCGCGGGAGCTCCGGTAGTGGACGGCGACATCGGCGCCCTCCTGTGCGGCGCGTACGGCGATCGCGGCGCCGAAGCCGGTGCCGGCGCCGGTGACGAGGACGGTCCGGCCGGTGAAGCGTGCGGGGGTCGGGGTCGGGGT